>JBAWGM010000141.1:0-2621 GCA_049592895.1 Thiobacillaceae bacterium
GGTGAACACGATGGGCATGACTCCCTTGGGATAAGGATTGGGCAGCTCATGTTCCGGCGAGAAATGAAACGCATCAACGCCGTTCTCAAACCAGTGGATCCGATCCACCGCATCCGGCGCACGGGCCTTGAGCAGGCTGGCCTCCGCCTGGGAAACCAGGAAGGTGGCATTGAAGGACCGCGCCGCCTGATTTTCCCACTCAGCCAGTTTTTCTGCTTCCCGCCGGTAGAGCCAGGACAGGGGCCAAGGCTGGGTGGGCGCATACTGAGCCCACTTGTCGGAATCGACATCCACCATGTCCATCAACTTGAAGGACAGGCCAGCCGGAACGAACTGGGCCATGGCCGAGGAGAAGGCGACCACCCGGTCGACCAGGCCTTGCTCAACCAGTTGCTTCACCCAGCCACTCAAACTGGCTTGGCGGTAGTACGGCAGGGTCAGGGCCTCACCCGTCAGCATGCCCCTCAGGCTAGCCAGTTTCGCCCAGAGCGGTTTGATTTCCGCAAGGAATACTTCCTTGCACCATGCCCCCAAGGCGTGCCGATGGACCCGGTCGGCAGGATTGTCGATAAACGTGCCCAGATAAACCGGCCCTTTGCTCGCCAGGTATTTCAGAAGATGGAACGAGCGGATCTTGTCGCCCTTGTTGGGCGGATAGGGCAGACGGTGGACCAGGTAGAGGATGCCGGCCATCAACCGAGGTACTTCACGATATGCGGGCCCACCAGATTGGCAAGCGGCAGGGGCAGCTTCTTCCAGGCCGCAATAAATAGGCGGTACTTGGGGTTGAGCGGATTCAGCTCGGGAACTTCGGTGGCCCGCACCAGCAGATTCTCGTAGTACAGCGGCTGGGGTTCAAACCCCCAATTCTTCTTGAAGTGATAAGGCCCGGTTCCGACCTTGCTGCGGCCATAATCAAACAGTGTATAGCCGGCTTCGCTGGATCGCCGCATCAGCTCCCAGTACTTGAAGTCGTTGGCCGCCAGATCGCGCGCTTCGGTCAGGTCGCCGGCATAGTAAGGCAGAATTTCATTGCGGAAATGAAAGCTCAGCACGCTGCTCACCGCCTCGCCATTCTTCACGACGGAGAGCACTGAACAATCTGGCCCGAACACATCCCGCAAAATCTGAAAATAACGCTTGGACAAGGCGGGCGTTCCATGCCGATGCACGTTGTCCGCGAACACCTGATAGAAGCGCTCCACCCCCGCATCCGGTTCGCTGGCCAGCCCGGCCTTGATGCCCTTGCGGACCATGGCCCGTTGCTTGCGCGGAATGGCGTTGAGGTTCTGCTCGACGTCCGGTTCGAGGCGCTTGCGGAAGGTCACGTACAGGTCTTTGACCGTCCAGTCCGGATGGCGCAACTCCAGGCTGCGATATTCGAGCACGTCCACTTCGAGCGAGCGGGCCAGTTTTCGGGCAGCTTCATCCAAGACCTGAAAAGCTGCGTCGTTGTCGGCGACGATGCCGCCATAGGCACAAAAGGGGAGCGAAGCCAGACTGTGGCCAAACAGCCGGCTCCTGGTCTCGGCCAAGGGCAGAACCCCGGTTATCGCCCCGCCCTGTTCAACATAAGAGAAGTAGGTCCGGTGGCCAAAGGCTTCTTCTATCACCCGCTTCCAGCCTGCGCGGTGAAAAAACGTTGCCTGGGGATGCGCAAGCACATAAGCATCCCAGCGCTCGAAGTCTGTCTCGGTCAACAGTCTGACCACCGGTTCAGCGGCAGCAGCCACCGGGGCCGGGATCCGAATTTCCATGGTCAATGGTGCAACTGGGAGTTGAGGAAGATTTCATCCACTCTTCCCCAGGGAAAATCCTTCAGCAAGCGTTCGAGTTTCCCCTGCATTTGCTGCAGATTGACGTAATGCCGGAAGCGGGTTCTTGTATTGAGTCCGGCGGGTCGTGGCTGGTCGGGATCCACTTCCCAGGGATGGAAATAGAACATGCAAGGCGCGTGCTCGTGCTGATTCACCCGCCTGAGCAGCCAACGCGACACACCATAAGGCATGAGCCTGAAATAGCCGCCGCCTGCCGCCGGCAGGTTGCGGCCAAAAAACTGGACAGTCGTGGGCGGCAGTTCCAGGATCCCATCGCGCCCGTTGGGCCGGTATGGGTGGCGCGGCGCATCGGGCGCACCATAGTGATCGTGCCGCACCGGGTAGATGCTGGAACTGTAGGCATGGCCGGTTTCGGACAACACATCCAGGGCCCAGCGGTTGCGACCGCTGATGGAGAAACTGGGCGCCCGGTAGCCCTTGACCTCCAGGCCGGCCGCATCTTCCAGAACGTGCTTGGCGCGCACTACATCCAAGCGAAATTCTTCTGGAGTCAAATCACACGCGCGTTGATGGCCATAGCCATGGCTGGCCAGTTCGTGGCCGTTGTCCACGATAATTCGCACGATGTTGGGATGGCGTGCGGCGATCCAACCCAGGGTGAAGAAGGTGGCCTTGACGTCCGCATCGTCCAGCAGGCCGAGAATCAAATCGACATTGCGTTCCACCCGACAGGGCAGACTGTCCCATTCTTGTCTTGAAATATGAGGGGCGAAGGCAGAGACCTGGAAGTAATCTTCCACGTCGATCGTCATAGCATTGCGTATGGCTACCATCAGGCCACCC
>JBAWGM010000142.1:0-2619 GCA_049592895.1 Thiobacillaceae bacterium
TGTCGCACCGCTATATCACCGATCGTTTTCTGCCGGACAAGGCCATCGACCTGATTGACGAGGCCGCATCACGCATCAAGATGGAAATCGATTCGAAGCCCGAGTCGATGGACAAGCTCGATCGTCGTCTGATTCAACTCAAGATCGAGCGCGAGGCGGTGAGGAAGGAAAAGGACGAGGCGTCGCAGAAGCGGCTCGCTTTGCTGCAAGAGGAAATCCAGCGCCTGGAAAGGGAATACGCCGATCTGGAGGAAATCTGGAAGGCGGAAAAGGCCCAGGTGGCCGGCACCCAGCATATCAAGGAACAACTCGACCAGGCGCGCATTGAAATGGAAGAAGCCAAGCGCCGTGGCGACTGGCAGAAGATGAGCGAAATCCAGTATGGCCGCATTCCCCAGATGGAGACGCAGTTGAAGCAGGCGCAGGCGGCGGAAGGCGGCGAACACGCTGCCAACAAGTTGTTGCGCACCCAGGTCGGCGCTGAAGAAATCGCCGAAGTGGTGTCGCGCGCCACCGGCATTCCGGTGTCCAAGATGATGGAAGGCGAGCGCGACAAGCTGATGCACATGGAAGAGAACCTGCACAATCGCGTGGTCGGTCAGGACGAAGCCGTGCGCCTGGTGTCCGATGCCATCCGCCGTTCACGCGCCGGCCTGTCGGATCCCAACCGGCCCTATGGCTCCTTCCTGTTTCTGGGTCCTACCGGGGTGGGCAAGACCGAGTTGTGCAAGGCCCTGGCCGAATTTCTGTTCGATTCAGCCGAGCACATGATCCGCATCGATATGAGCGAATTCATGGAGAAACACTCGGTGGCCCGCTTGATCGGCGCGCCGCCCGGTTATGTCGGCTACGAAGAGGGCGGCCATTTAACTGAAGCCGTACGCCGCAAGCCTTACAGCGTGATCCTGCTGGACGAAGTGGAAAAGGCCCATCCCGATGTCTTCAATGTGCTGCTGCAGGCACTCGATGACGGCCGCATGACGGATGGCCAGGGCCGTACCGTGGACTTCAAGAACACCGTCATCGTCATGACTTCCAATCTGGGCAGCCAAATGATCCAGCAGATGGCAGGCGACGACTACCAGGTGGTGAAGCTGGCGGTGATGGCGGAGGTGAAAAACTATTTCCGCCCGGAGTTCATCAACCGCATCGATGAAGTGGTGGTGTTCCACGCTTTGGACGAGGCACATATTGCCTCTATCGCCCGCATTCAGCTCAAGTACCTGGAGCAGCGCGTGGCGCGCATGGAAATGAAGCTGGAAGTCAGCGACGCGGCCGTTGATCTCATCGCCCGCGCCGGTTTCGATCCGGTATTCGGTGCCCGCCCGCTCAAGCGGGCCATCCAGGGCCAGATCGAGAACCCGCTGGCGAAGGAACTCCTGTCGGGCCACTTCAGCGCCAAGGACATCATCCGGGTGGATGCGCGCGCCGGACAGATTGTGTTTGACAAGGCCTAGAAGCAGCGGGCCGGCACCGCCGGTCCGTGTCTTGGAGATACAGGAAAGCTTACGGGACGGCGTCCGCATCCGCGTGAAATGCGCGGAGGACCAACAAGAACTGCAACGTGATGTGGGCGGCTTGCTCAGACGCCGGCCAGCAGGATGCCGAACATCTTTTCCCTGCTTGCCTTGGTAAGGCTGTGCAAAACCTTGACTGCTTCCTGAGCGACACGCTCATCATGGGTTTGCAAGTATTGAATCCCGAGTTTTGCCCAGGCATCGGCCAGTCGTGGATCGACGGTGCGCAACTGCTGCAGCGCCTGCGACACGCCAGCCAGCCCATTCAGTTGGTAATAGGTGATCGCGAGGTTGTACCAGGCCGGTATGTAGTCCGGATTGACACGCACCGCATCGCGATAGGCATGCAAGGCCTCGGAGTAGCGCCGGCTGTCACGATACAGGTTGCCCAGATTGTTTCTGGCATTAAAGTCGCGCGGCTCGATCTCCAGATCCTTGAGGTAGGCGGAAATGGCTTCGCTGTACTGGTTCATCTGGCCAAGGGCACGGCCCAGCACAAACCAGGCCGCGGCGTTTTTCGGTTCTGCCGCCGTCCAACGCCGTCCAAGGTCTATCAAGCCTTGCCAGTCGCGGCTCTGTTCGCGGGCGATTGCCTGCCGGGTCCAGTTCGGGCGGCTGGCCGCCGCCGCGCTGTGCGGGGCTGCCTGATAGGCACGCCGCGCGTCATGGGCTGAGTTGCCCCCCTGTGCCAGGGCGCCAGAGGCAAGACAGACGGTGATCGCGGCGGCTAGGACGTGCGAGGTAACGGGGGGCATGAAATGGCTGATCCGGAGATAACGGGTCTCATATTAACGTGACTGCGCCGCGCTCGCCAGAGCGCGCCGCGGATTATGACGCATCAGCGCACGCATTGAGCGTTAGTATGTTCCGGGCTCGCGTCGGGTCAGAAGACTCGCATAGAGTACGGCCAGCAAGCCTGTCAGGAAGATCCCGTCGAACGTTCCGGCGCCGCCGATCGAGGCAATCGGCGCACCCAGGCCCTGAATCTTTCCGAGGTTCAGCAGATCCGCGCCGATCAAGGTTCCGAGGCTGCCGCAGATATAGGCCAGGGGCGCGGCGTGGCGCCGTGACAAGGCCAGCGCCACAATTGCCGTGGCCAGGG
>JBAWGM010000143.1:0-9231 GCA_049592895.1 Thiobacillaceae bacterium
GGAGATGCCCGCCGCCAAGCCGCCATGGACATAGACAGCGGAGGTGTCGGCATCCTTGTCGTACACGTTCCAGCCCGGCATGATGTTGAATGTCGGGTCCCAACGGATCGCATTGCCCCCGGTGTCCAACACCGCCATGTCGGCGCCAGATTGTTCTGCCTGTGGCTGCAAGAGGGACTGGTTGACGGGTTCGAAAGAGGCCGAATGGGCCCGGCCAGGAAACGCAATGATCAAGGCCACTAACAATGCTGAAACCAGGAGGGCCGGGGCGGGGCCGCAACGATAGCCGTCTCGGCAATTGCGGGATACGAGATGATTGTGGTCCAGGGCGGTCATAGCATCAACTCCGTGTAGTCAGAAAAAGCTGCTGGACACGACGCGACCGCCCTCCCCATGAGGAGGCGCCGGCAACCCCGCTAACTGCCCAAGCGTGCAGTCCGGAGGCTTTGCGTCCCCGCCTCGCGACGGGTTTGCCCTTTACAGCCAGGCAAGATTGATCAGGCGTCTCGTCGACGAACCGACCACAGCTACCTTGATATGGCATATCGACGCGATTTCATCGTTCTTGATGATTGCCCGACAAACGGCCTCAACTTCAAAGCGTTTCTCTTCCCCGACAAGCAAGCTTATGATTTCATTAGTTGCAACTGGATACGCCACCCTTACGGAATTTTGGGTCCAATGAATCACCTGTATCGGATATGACCGGATCTGCCTATTCTCCCGTCGCCCGTTTCTTCCACTGGCTCATTGCGGCCTTTCTGGCAGCAAACTTCCTGCTCGGCCTGTCGGTGCAGGACTTGCCTTTGAGCCCAATAAAGCTCCAGCGCATCACCTGGCACAAATGGACGGGCATTACAATTCTTGGCTTGGTGAGCATGCGGCTGATCTATCGCCTGCTGGTGAGACCTCCGCCGCCAGAACCTGGGCCCGAGTGGCAACTCAAGGCTGCCTGGCTGGTGCATGGGAGCCTCTATTTCCTGATGTTTGCCATCCCGTTCTCCGGCTGGTGCCTCAGTTCCGCCGCCGGCATTCCGGTTGTCTATCTGAATCTCTGGGAATTGCCAGCTCTGCTGCCGAAGCACAAGACCTGGGTGGATGGGCTGAAGGAACTCCACTTGGGTTTGAACATAAGCATGGCCGCTCTTGTCCTAGTACACGTTACGGCTGCCTTGAAACACCATATCGTGGATCGGGACATGACCCTGGTTCGCATGTTGCCCATATTGAAGCGACGCTCATGAACGCGATTCGATCACTACTGTGCTGCGTGAGCCTGCTGCCCGCTCTGGCGTGCGCCGGCAACTGGCACATCGACGAGACACAAAGCCGGCTGGGCTTTCAATATCGCGCAATGGGCGCCCCGATTGAAGGGGAATTCCGTCGTTATCTGGCCAATATCCAGTGGGATCCCGCCAAACCTGCCAGCGCGCACATCCGCCTGGACGTGGATACAGGCAGCATCGACGCCGGCCTGCCCGATGCCACATCGGAAGCTCTGAAGAGCGATTTTTTCGACAGCCATCGCTATCCCTGGGCACGTTTTGTATCGAGCGCCGTCCAGCCCCAGGAGAACGGACGCTACCTGCTGCAAGGCACCCTGACGATCAAGGGCATCAGTCGCACGGTCAGCCTGCCCATCCTGTTGCGCGCGGATGGCCAGGCTCAGCGGCTCAAAGGCACATTCACCCTCAAACGCCTGGACTACGGACTCGGCCAGGGTCAATGGGCAGACACGTCGGCGTTGGCCAATGAGGTGCCGGTGGCATTCTCCTTCAAGTTGCTGCCCGTCAATCCGCCTTCGCGTTAAACATGAAAAGGCTCCTTGCCATGACGCTTCTGCTCGCCTCGCCGGCCTGGTGCGTGAGCTATACGATAGATCCCGCCCACACCTATCCGGGCTTTGAGATCGACCACCTGGGTTTTTCTACCCAGCGCGGGCAGTTTGACCGCACATCCGGGGTCGTCGAGCTGGATGAAGTGGCCCGTACCGGCCAGTTGGAAATTCATGTCGATACCGCGTCACTGGATACGGGCCAGGATGCGCGCGACGAGATTCTCAAGGGGCAAGAATGGTTTCAGGTGCAGCGCTACCCTGAAATGGTCTATCGCTCGGAACGCTTCGTTTTTGATAACTACCAGCCGGTTGCGGTGGAAGGCTCGCTCACGCTACTTGGTCAGACCCACCCCTTGCGGCTGGAACTCACCCGATTCAAATGCGGCTTCAACCTGGCGGAAAAAAAGCGTGGCTGTGGCGCCGATGCCCACGGGCTATTGCGCCGCTCAGACTATGGCATGCGCACCGGCCTGCCGTTCGTGGGCGACGAGGTCAAGCTGAACATACAGGTGGAAGCCTACCTGCCCTGAGGCCGTCACAAGGATTGTTTCAACTGCTCGAGAATCGCGGGGTTCTCCAGCGTTGACACATCCTGGGTGATCGCCTCGCCCTTGGCGATGGCTCTTAGCAGGCGCCGCATGATCTTGCCCGAACGGGTCTTGGGCAGGTTGTCGCCAAAGCGGATATCGTCCGGCTTGGCGATTGCACCGATTTCCTTGCCCACCCAATCGCGCAATTCCGCCACCAGTTTCTTCGCGTCCTCGCCAACCGGCCGGATGCCCTTGCACACGACAAACGCCACTACCGCCTCGCCCTTGATATCATGCGGCTTGCCAACGACGGCAGCCTCGGCAACCCGCGGATTGGCCACCAGGGCGGATTCGATTTCCATGGTCCCAAGACGATGTCCGGATACATTCAGGACATCGTCAATGCGGCCCATGATCCAGAAAAAGCCATCCTCGTCCTGGTGAGCAGAATCACCCGCCAGATACATCTTCCCGCCCAGTTCCTGCGGAAAATAAGCTTGCTTGTAGCGCTCCGCATCGCCCCACAGGGTGCGCAACTGGGAAGGGAATGGCCGCTTGATGACCAGGTAGCCGCCCTGGCCTTTTTCGACGTCGTGGCCGTGCTCATCGACAATCGCGGCCATGATGCCCGGCAGGGGCAGGGTGCAGGATCCGGGCTTGGTCGCCACCGCGCCAGGCAGAGGCGAAATCATGATGGAGCCGGTTTCGGTCTGCCACCAGGTATCGACAATAGGGCAGCGCGACTGGCCGATGACCTCGTGATACCACATCCAGGCTTCCGGGTTGATGGGTTCGCCCACCGTGCCGAGCAGTCTCAGGGAGCTCAAATCGAATTTCCCGGGCCATTCCGAACCCAGCTTGATCAGCGAGCGAATTGCAGTGGGCGCGGTGTAGAAGGTGGTGACCTTGTGCCTCTGGATTATTTCCCAGAAACGTCCGGCGTGGGGATAGGTTGGAACGCCTTCGAACAGCACCTCGGTCATTCCCATGGCGAGCGGCCCATACGCCACATAGGTGTGGCCGGTGACCCAGCCCACGTCGGCGGTGCACCAGTAAACATCGGTTTGCGGCTTGGCATCGAACACCCATTGCATCGACACGATGGCGCCCAACAGATAGCCGGCCGAGGAGTGCTGCACGCCTTTTGGCTTGCCGGTAGAACCAGAGGTATAAAGTATGAACAAGGGATGTTCGGCATTCACCCAGGTCGGCTCGCAGTTGTCTGACTGTCCGGCGATCGCATCCTGCCACCAGACATCGCGCCCCTCGCTCCAATTGACCTTGCCACCGCTGCGCCTGTACACGACCACGTTCGTCACACACTCGCAACGCCCCATCGCAATCGCGTCATCCACCGCCGCCTTGAGCGCCACGGCCTTGCCGCCGCGCATGGATTCGTCAGCCGTCACCACAAGTTTGGCGGCAGCATCGACGATGCGCTCGTGCAGGCTCTTGGCGGAGAAACCGCCAAATACCACGGAATGGATCGCGCCTATCCTGGCGCAGGCCTGCATGGCCACAACCGCCTCGATGCTCATCGGCATATAGATGATGACCCGATCGCCATTGCCGACTCCGAGCTTCTTGAGGCCGTTGGCGAATCGGGATACGCGCAGCAGCAGGTCCTTATAGGTGGAGGTGGTGACCGTGCCGTCGTCCGCCTCGAAAATGATTGCGGTCTTGTCGCCCAGCCCCGCCTGGATATTCTTGTCCAGACAGTTGTAGGAAATATTCAGTTCGCCATCTGCAAACCACTGGTAGAAGGGCGCCTTGGTTTCATCCAGTACCTTGGTAAACGGCCTGCGCCAGACAATGTTCGCGTTCGCCAGGTCGGCCCAGTAGCCCGTATAGTCCTTCGCCGCCTTGTCGCACAAGGAACGATACGCCTCCATGCCCGATACCGTCGCCGCGGCCCTGAACGCATCGCTGGGCGGAAAGCTGCGGTTCTCATGCATTACGGAGGTGATGGCGGTCATGCTGTGGTCTCCTGGGACGATTGATTCGGCATTGGTGGATTGGAAATGGGGGTTGCGGATGGATTTACTGTGCCGGTCAATTCAGGCATTCTGAATGCCGAATCGGTAATATTCAATCTCGGCCTGTTATTGAGGCAACTCAAAGCCCCGATGCAAGGGTCACCTGTCTGCGGATTGGGAATCCGCTGCAAGAAAAAGCGTGCCGCCTCAATAATGTTCATGCTGCCTGAGCGCCAATTCTAACCACCCGATGAAATCTAAGGAACACCCGATCGACCGGCTTGCCAGGCTATCCCGCCACGGTGCGAGGCTGCTCGCGTCACGGCCTGAACTGTCGTCGCTGTCGGAGCGACTGAATCTGGCCTATTCCCGCCGGGAGATGGACGCGGCGCTGGCCCAGCCCGCGACCGACCAAGCCCAGCTCGACACACAGTTGCGGCGCTTGAAGCATCAAGTATGGACCGTGACCGCCGCGCGCGATCTGGCAGGGCTGGCCGATCTGGAAGAAGTAACCGGCGTGTTCTCCGATCTGGCGGAAACCTCCATCCAGGCCGCCCTCAAATTTCATCATGCCGAGCTGGCCGAGCGCCACGGCAGCCCGCTGCATGCCGATGGCGACACGATGGAACTCACGGTGGTGGCCATGGGCAAGCTGGGTGGGCGCGAACTGAACGTGTCGTCCGACATCGACTTGATTTTTCTGTACCCGGAAGAAGGCGAAACCGCGGGCAGGCAACCCCTGTCGCATCATGAATTCTTCATTCGCCTGGGCAAGCAACTGATCAAGGCCATGGAGCAAGTCACGGCCGAGGGTTATGCGTTTCGGGTGGACATGCGGCTGCGCCCCTGGGGCGAGGCCGGGCCCCTGGCCATGAGCTATGCGATGCTGGAGGAATACTTGATGGCCCAGGGCCGGGCCTGGGAGCGTTATGCCTGGATCAAGGCCCGCCCGGTCAGCGGCAACCGGCATGCCGATCTGCTTAAGCTCGTCCACCCCTTCGTGTTTCGCAAGTATCTGGATTTCAGTGCCTTTGCCGCCATACGCGATCTGCACACGCAAGTCCGCCGCGAGGCAAAACGCCGGGAGCTGCGGAACAATATCAAGCTGGGCCCGGGAGGCATCCGCGAGATCGAATTTGCCGCCCAGGTATTTCAACTGATCCGCGGCGGGCGCGTTCCGTCCCTGCAAGTCAAGCCTACCCTAAAGGTGCTTAGCCTGGAGGCGGATTACGGCCTGCTGCCGCCGTCCGCCAGCGGCGAGCTTTGCGCCGCCTATGTTTTTCTGCGCCACTTGGAACACCGCATGCAGTATCTGGATGACGCGCAGACCCAGCTTCTGCCGGCCGACCCGGATAGCCGCCAGCGCGTCGCGGAGATGATGAATTGCGCAGACTGGGGAGCCTTGCTGAAGGACCTGGACAAACACCGCGACAACGTCACCCGCCATTTTGAAGAGATTTTCTCCGCTCCCCAGACCAATCAGCAAACGCACGCTCTGGCCAGCCTCTGGCTTGTGCCGGATGCGGCCGCCGGCCAGCTTGCGCAATTGGGCTACAACGATCCTCCCGACAGTGCGCGGCAACTGGGTCTGCTGCGCACCGGCCTGTACGAGCGCCTGCCGGAGTCTGCCCGAACCAAGCTCAACGCCTTGATCCCGCCTCTGATCCAGATGGCGGCGGATTATGACAATCCGGACGACACGCTAAGCAGGCTGCTGCGCCTGCTCGAAACCATCTCCCGCCGTACCACCTATCTGGCCCTGCTCACCGAATATCCTGCCGTACTTCGGCAGTTGTGCGGACTGGTCTCCGCGAGTCCATGGGCGGCGGATTTGCTCACCCGCCAACCCCTGCTGCTGGACGAACTGATCGATCCGCGGCAACTCCTGTCGCTGCCCGACTGGCCCGATCTCTTTCGCCAACTTGGCGAGGATATGGAAGCCCTGGGCCAGGATGCGGAAGGGCAGATGGACAGCCTGCGCCGATTCAAACAGGTGCAAACCCTGCACCTGCTCGCGCAGGATGTGGCCGGTCTGCTGGCCCTGGAGAAGCTCTCGGATCACCTTTCCGATCTGGCCGACGGACTGCTTGCAGAAACTTTGAAACAGTCGTGGGCGAACTTCAAGCAAAGGCATCGGGCTCATCCGAAGTTTGCCATCATCGGCTACGGCAAACTGGGCGGCAAGGAACTCGGCTATGCATCCGACCTTGATCTGGTTTTTCTCTACGATGACGAAGTGCCGGACGCCGGGGTCCTGTATGCCCGCTTTGCCCAGCGCATCATCACCTGGCTCAGCACCGCCACAGGCGCGGGAATGCTTTACGACACAGACCTGCGCTTAAGGCCCAACGGCTCCTCCGGGCTGCTCGTTTCCAGCCTGGCCGCATTCGAGGAATACCAGCACAAACATGCCTGGGTATGGGAGCACCAGGCGCTCACCCGTGCACGCTACGTGGCCGGAGATGCCGGGATAGGAAAGCGTTTCGAAAGCCTGCGCAATGCCATTCTCACATTGCCGACGGAACAGGCCAGACTCAAGGAAGAAGTCATCAACATGCGCCAAAAAATGCGCGATGGCCATCCCAACACTAGCGGCCTGTTTGATCTGAAACACGATCCCGGCGGTATCGTGGATGTGGAATTCTGCGTTCAGTACCTGGTGCTGGCGCATGCGCGCGCATACCCGCGGCTGCTGGCCAACGTGGGCAATATTGCACTTCTCAAGCGCTGCGGCGAGGCGGGGCTGCTGCCCGCCGAGCTGGCCAGTGCCAGCGCAGATGCCTACCGGGAGCTGCGCAAACTCCAGCATGCCGCCAAGCTCCACGGCGCGCGCGACGCGCGCATTACGCACGCGATGGCGGGAAGCCTGCCGGAAATAGTGCGGAGCCTGTGGCAATATATTTTTGCCAGTCAGCGGGAATTTCGATGATGACGTTGAAGTCATCCGGCAGATTCTTGCCGGAAGTGACGCGGTCGTGATTCAGCAGCGTGCGTTAGCGCGTACGTTGCAGCGCCTTGGTACGCACTATTTGCCGTAGCTCGCATTCATGTGCCTCATATTCACCCAGATGGGAGCGCATCAGACTTTTCCAAAGTTTTCCATGGTTTGGAACAAAGAAGTGGAGCAGTTCGTGGACGATAACGTAGTCCCATAGCTCGGGTTTCAGGCCGGGCAGTTCGTCGCTGAAATTCAAATGGCCCGCGGTAGAACACGATGCCCATTTGTTACGCATCGGCCGCACACCCAGCCAGACGACGTTGACGTCCAGCTTGTCGGCCCAGTGGCGGACGCGCTGCTTGAACCTGGCTTTGTGTTCGAGCGCCTTCATTGCTCTAAATCTGATCCGCCTTTTCCAGCAGGGTAAACAGCTCATCCACCATGGCTGTCACCCGGTCCAGGTTGTCAGTTTCCGCCAATATGGCGAAGGTGACTTTCTTCCGCAGTTCACGGATGGCGTTTTCACTGCGCTTCCAGTTCGGAAACTCGGTGAAGGCATGGCGAATCTTCCGGCTGACGGCCTCTGCGTTCTGAATCTTCGCGTCCAGCAGGCTGCGGTAGACAAAATAGGTCAGGCCATCGAAAGACTTTTCGGCCTGTTCCTTCTTCCTCGTTTCGTTGCCCTCCACTTCACGCAACAATTCGGCCAGGGCCTCGGCAGTGCTGGTTTGGCGGTTCTCGAAGTTCTCCTGCACCGCCCTCGCGCGCTCCGCCATGGCGATGAGGTAGGGGTCATCGCTGTTTTCGGCGGCCAGCTTTTCAATGCTTTTGATCAGGTTGATGACTTTGGTGCCGTCTCCGCCGCTCTTGTTTTTGATCAGCTCAATGGTGCTGCCATCGATCGCGACAATCTCACCCAGCCCGCCCACGCCATAACTGCCGACCTGCTGTTGCACCAGGTGGTTGGTCTTGGCCTGAAACTCACGGTCGACCATGACAGTTTTGGTGTAGGCCTTGCGGACGACGTGATAGATCGCTGATAGCGTTCCATAGTCGGCAATGAACGGGCGCAGGAAAGCATCGGGCGAGATGATCTCGTAGAACATCTCGATCTCCTTGTAGTCCTTGAAGAACTCCTTCCGCCGCTCGGGATCGCGGAAGTGCTCGATGAGGGTATCGACGTCCTTGTCGTTGAAGTTGCGCTCGATCAGGTTGAGATAGTCCGGGGCCTTGGACTCCATCTTGTTCTTGAACAGCACCTTCAGGAGCTTCAGGTCCTTGACGATGGCGTTGATCTCTTCACTGTCGAAGGCCAGCGCCTTTTCGAGCTTGTCGAAGATGCCGACAAAATCCAGAACGAAGCCGTGGGGCTTCACCATCTCCTGCGCCTCGTTCTCGTAGGGGCGGTTCACTCGGGCGATGGCCTGCAGCAGGGTGTGGTCGCGCATCGGCTTGTCGAGATACATCGCATAGAGCACGGGCGCGTCGAAGCCGGTGAGCAGTTTCTCGGTGACGATCAGGATCTTCGGCTGCTGGTCGAGCTTGCCGAAGCTCTTGCGGATCTGCCGCTCCTTCTTCGGGTCGAGGTGGAATTCCTTCAGCAGCTTGGAGTCGTTGTTGCTGCCGGTGTAAACGACCTCGGAATACTCGGGCGGCAGGAACTGGTCGAGCGCGTGTTTGTAATGGGCGCAGGCTTCGCGGTCCACGCCGACGAGAAAGGCCTTGTAGCCGAGCGGCTCGACGTTTTCGCGGTAGTGTTCGGCAACGAACTGCGCCACTTTTTCAATCCGGTCCTTGCTCTTGAGGAAGTTTTTCAGGTTCACCGCCCGATCGAGGATCTTGTTCAGCTCCTCGATGTCGGCCACGCCCTCGGCCTCGGCAAGGGAGAGGAACTCCTTGTCCAGCGTCTCGTGCGGGACGAGCATTTCGTTGGGGGCCAGCTGGTAGTAG
>JBAWGM010000144.1:0-7663 GCA_049592895.1 Thiobacillaceae bacterium
ACTGAAAATTTCGCTCTTATGCGGGCAAGCGCCTGCAAGGATAACCCATAAGGTGGGCTCCTAATGATCGAGCGGAAAGACAGGAGCATAATTCACCCGCCACGGGGTCCTCTTTTTCACAACGCAACTGCTGGATCGGGCTCAAAAGATCGCTATAAAACATCAAGATACATCACCACGACTTCCGTCTCTACATTGATAGACGTCGGAGCCATGGCTCTTGCATAGCGATAAAATTGCGGAGATTGGGCTAAGCATCGACTCTACCTGGGGCCCTGCCCGCCACGGGCGCTCCGAGACCCGCAAGTCTGGCCAAGCCGGCGACAGTTGCGGCGCCTGCGTCAAGCGCAAAGAACTGAAAGAGGTCCCCACTTTGGACGTGAGTGCAACACGTGCGGCAGGCTTGGGAAGGCACACAGATGCCGGCGAGAGCAATGGCGTGACTGGGGACGAGATTAAGGACGTTCTGCTTCCGTGTGTCAGCATCCACTAGCGGTGCGTCGCTTGCTTTCTTGCGACTGGCTTTTTCGACGTTTTCTTCACCTGGCGATGACGGCGGTAGTGTGGGTGGCGAACCTCCGCAGGGGCTGCGGGGATTGCGGCTGCGGGGATCGCGGCTGCGGGTGCAGGCCCTGCGACTGGAGCAGCTGCAGGAGATTGAGCAGGGAAGAAGGATGACACGAATTGGCCTTGAGCCGGAGCCGCGGGTATGCCGGATGCCGGAGCGCCAAACGCTGGTGCTGGCGCCTGCTGCGACATGGGCATCATGGATGCCGCATTCAACAGGGACGCCGCATTCATCAGGGTCGTCGGATTCAGCAAATTCGCCGGATTTATCAAGTTCGCCGGATTCAGCGTGCCCATGAGGGCAGTCAACGCCGGCGCCGTCAGATTCATGAGGGCAGCCAGCATCGGCGCCGTCAGGTTCGTGGGAGCGGCCATCATCGGCACCATCATGTTGCCGGGAACGGCCATCATCGGCACCATCATGTTGGCGGGAGCACTCATCATCGGCACCATGGTGTTGGCAGGAGCGGCCATCATCGGCACCATGGTGTTGGCAGGAGCGGCCATCATCGGCACCATGGTGTTGGCAGGAGCGGCCATCATCGGCGCCACGGTGTTGGCGGGAGCCGCCATCATCGGCACCACGGTGTTGGCGGGAGCCGCCATCATCGGCACCATGGTGTTGGCGGGAGCCGCCATCGTGGGCGCCATGGTATTGGCGGGAGCGGCCATCATGGGCGCTATGGCGTTTGCGGGAGCCGCCATAGTCGGCGCTGTCGTGCCCGTAGGGGAAAACCAGGCCGCCGGATTCATATTGGTCACGGGGGTCGTCATCGATCTAGAACCATCTTGAGCCTGAACTGAACTGCCAGCCAGGATGAAAGTGATAATGGGCAGGACATGAACTTTCATGACGTCTCTCCTCGGGGGTGAGTGTGCTGCTTGCTTTACCGGTTCCGCCCAATTCGCGGGTGCCGGGGTCTTGTGCAGGCGACGCGATTCACACGGCGCAAGCCACCTGCAACAAGAAAATCCCGTCCTAATCCATATTGAATTTTCTTATCTTTCGACTCAGTATGAGGGGCCGGTTTGGTTCGCCCAGGGATATGCCGCTTGGTGTACTTAAGGCTTTTCATGATATCACCTTCGCGCACGCCATCATGCTTGGGGTACCGCCATCGTGTCTATCGTCACCAATCTCTCTCCTACGTGGCAATGATCGGCGGCCATCAGTGCAATTGTGACTCGC
Source organism: Thiobacillaceae bacterium (assembly GCA_049592895.1). GTDB lineage: Bacteria > Pseudomonadota > Gammaproteobacteria > Burkholderiales > Thiobacillaceae > DASQBT01. The sequence continues at coordinate 1,757 of JBAWGM010000144.1, forward strand.
CGCCAAGGACCGACTGTATTCTGGTTCTGTCGAATAGGCGTTCGGATGTCGGGCATTCCCGTTCTCCACACGTGAATCTCTGAAGAATTGCACGTTATGTTCCAGGGTTCGCCTTTCGCTATTCATACTCATCATCTTCCTTGGAATGAATAAAGCTAAGTCTGTTATGTTTGATCCCGCTCTAGCCTGCATAATGACGGTTAGACCCGGTCAGCGTCACTGGTACCAGGTTCGATACGCCGGCCAGGAATCGGTTCATTGACTGGCCGCGTAATCCGTTACGACACACCAGCGTCGGTAGACTGCATATGGCTTCCACTCCATCCCCCGACACTCCAACGGACGACGTTCGAATTGAACATGGGCAGGACTTGCCTTCGCCGGCGACCGTGCTGGCCGAACTTCCGCTATCCCCTGCCGTCAAGGACACCGTAGTCTCCACCCGCCATGCGGTGCATGACGTGCTCCGCGGTGCAGGCGATCGCCTGGTGGTGGTCGTGGGGCCGTGCTCCATTCACGATCCCGCCGCTGCAATGGAGTATGCCGCCAGGCTCAAGGCCGAGGCTGATGCGCTGCGCCAGGACCTGGTCGTGATCATGCGGGTGTATTTCGAGAAACCGCGCACCACCGTCGGTTGGAAAGGTTTGATCAATGACCCGCGGCTCAACGAGAGCTTTGACATTCCGGCAGGCCTGCGTGCCGCCCGCGGCATCCTGCTGCGTGTCAACAGCCTGGGGCTGCCCGCCGCCACGGAATTCCTGGATTTGATATCGCCCCAGTACATCGCAGACCTGGTGGCCTGGGGCGCCATAGGCGCACGCACCACAGAGTCCCCGTCGCATCGGCAACTCGCTTCGGGGCTGTCCTGTCCCATCGGCTTCAAGAACGGCACGGATGGAAACATCCAGATCGCCGTGGATGCCATCAAGGCAGCCGCAGCCCGGCATCATTTCATCGGCATTTCAAAGACCGGCCAGGTCGCAGTCCTGCGCACCTCCGGCAACGAGGATTGTCACGTCATCCTGCGTGGGGGCAAGACGCCCAACTATTCCGCCACAGCGGTTCGGGCGGTCTGCGACGACCTGGCAAGATCCGGCTTGCGCCAGCAGGTCATGATCGACGCCTCTCACGCCAATTCCGGAAAGATCGCCGCCCGGCAAATAGACGTTACCCACTCGATCGCCGCCCAGGTCGCAGCGGGGGACACCAGCGTCATAGGCGTCATGCTGGAGAGCAATCTGATCGAAGGCCGGCAGGACCTTAAGCCCGGCGTGCCGCTCACCTATGGGCAATCCGTCACGGACGCCTGCCTGGGCTGGGATGCAACGGTGCCTCTGCTGCACGAGCTGGCCGCTGCCGTGCGGGCCCGCCGTATTGTTGAAGCCAGGGAGGACTGAGCGCCGCATGTGATGGCGCCCCCCCTGGTTTCCGGCCTCAACCGCCTTGGTGCGGTGCCGCCGCGGCAAGGCGCTGCAGGACAGTCGCTCGTCGTCCTTTTGGCAGCGCACCGAGGTCTTTGACGGCGTGGTAGAAGCGCGGCAGATCTCCACCCTCGCGCGCAAGGAGCATCTGAAACGCGGGCACCATCTGGGTGTAGAGGGATGTCGAGGCGAGCTGGGCGTTATTCAGGGGCTGGCTAAACCACCTGTCGTACCCGGCCTGGCCGCCGGATGCCGATTTGAGATTCTCATACTCCTCTTTCATGGCACGGAAAGCCTCGCCCTTGCGGACCCGTTTCTTGTCGTCGGATAGGTCGCTGGCGTAGATCTCGGTTAGTCGCTCGCGATACTTTTCCACCAGGGCGGCGAAGATCTGCCTGCGACGCTCGGACGCCTCGAAGCCGGTGCGCTGTTGCTCGGTTCCTTCCCGGGCAAGCCAGCGGCGGGCGCCCTCTTGTCCTACCGTGACGGCGAATGACTCGTTAAACGGGGTGTCGCCGCGCACGTAAACGACCTGATGGGCAAGTTCGTGGAAGATGATTTCGGCGAGCCGCCCTTGCGGATAATGCACGAAGGTGTTGAGCACCGGGTCATCGAACCAGCCCAGGGTGGAATAGGCAGGAATCCCGTTGACATAGGTGTCGTAACCCTTCTCCTGCAAGGCGTGGGCGGCCGTTTCGGCCTTGGCCTGGGAAAAATAGCCGCGGTAGTTGGCGCAGCCGAATAGCGGGTAGCACCACTCCTTGGGCTGAGTGGAAAACTCCGCTGCGGCGAACACGTTCCACACTACAAACGGCCGCTGCAGATCGGCGTAGCGGCGGAAGGTTCCATTGTCTGGCAGCCCCAGCTCCTTGCTGGCGAATTCCCGGATCCGGCGCACTTCAACCAGTTTCTGTTTCAGGCTGTCCGCAGCGCTCGGGTCGGCAAGCACGCGTTCGATGGGCTGGGCGCGACGCAGCACGTCCATCTGGCCGTTGACGGCCTGCAGATAGAAGTCCGCGGTCGTGCAGCCGCCGAGCAGCAGCATCAAGGCCAATGCAGCAAGGCGTTTCAAGAGCGGTGCGCTTCCCGGTGATCAAAGTGGCCGCTTTGGACGAAGGTGCATACCTGGCGGGCCACCTTGCGCGACCATAACATTTCGGTATGGCTGACTCGCAGGCGGATGAAGTCGGCCATAACCGGCAAGCGCGTTTCTGTTTCCATTACCACTCCGTCATTTGGATCGGGCAGCCGGGAGACCAGCCGGCCGAGTCCAATCTTTCGACAGCCTGCCAGCACGCCGAGTTCATGGTTTCCCAGTTCCGACTCCGGCCGCGGCTCTCGCAGCCAATCCATCAAGGAGCGTCCGAGAATCAGGCGCCCAGCCGCCGTCCTCGCGAGCGTCTCGGCCGACCTGCTCCCCCCGTAGGGGCAGCCCAGAAGCACGGTCCGGCCGCGGCGAAGTTCGGGATTCGCCGTCAGCATTTTCAAGATCACCAGGCCACCCATGCTGTGGCCGACAAAGTGGACCTGGGGCGCGGCAAGGGAAGCGGCGAAACGTGAGAGGGCTGCAGCATTGTCGGACAGGCCGGCGCCCATGGAAGAATAGGGAAAGATCCGCGTAGCGTAACCGCAGCGCCGCAGGCGCGCCGCAAGAATCGCCAGCGCCCAGCCTCCTACCCACAGGCCGTGAACCAGCACGATTGGCTCTGGCGGTGGAGGTCGTTTGTGTCTATCAGCCACTGGGCCTGCCGCAAACAGACCAGCCGCGTGGCATTGTCAATGCGGTTGTGATCGAGGTAACGCTAACCCAATAGCGTAATCGGCCGGTCCGGGAATGACAGTTGCTCGCGGTCGCGCCAGCTTGGCCGGACGTAATTGATTTCCATCAGGCGGCGCACGCCAATGATGGGGCGCTTGTCGAAGCCATGCCAGGTGTTCTTGCCTGGAATAAATATGACGGCCGAATTGAACGTTGCCGAGGAGCGGCCCACCCATTTCCGGTCGGTATCATAGATGTCGGTGCCCCAATTCTTGGCTTCGGGCCCCAGGCACAGGTAGATCACCATGGAAAAGAGCTTCTCCGGGATGTCGCAGTGCGGTTGGAGCCAAGCGCCATCGGTGTCCTGGATATACTCGATGCGCAGATAGCTGCCTTCGATGTCGGTGGCAGGACGATCCAGGGTTTGCGTGAATTGGCGCGCGACCTCGGACCTTTGGAAGGCCTGGGTGAATGCGGCCACCGCGGGAAAATCCGCCTGCAGTTGGGGCGTGAAGAATGCCCGCTTGGAGTTGTTGTCGTGGAGATCGCGCACGCCGCCGCATTCATCGATAAGCGGCGGCCGGATGGGCAGAAGCAGCACGCCGACGCACAGTTCGTCCGGCAGCGCGGCGGACAGCGTCCAATGCGTATAGGGCTGCTCCTTGCGCACCGAAGAGCGCAAGGCGTCGGAGAAATGTTCGGCGATCAGTCTGGGTTCGGGTACGCGGAGGTAATCCATTTTGCAGGCATCCTTTTCAGTTGGGGCATGTTGAGACGTCCTAGGAGTTCTTGCTGTCCCGCCGCATGGCACGCGCGGCAGGGTTGTTGCGCGGCATCAATTCGATGATCTTGCGCAAGGGCGGAATCGACTTGGCCAGGGCACTCATCCTGTGGCGGAAATACTCCCGCTTCACATAGGTTTCAGTGTCACAGTAGCAAAGCTGCAGGCTCAGGCAAGGCCCTTTCTGCGGCAGGAAGCCGTGCCAGGAAGCATCGCTGACGCGGAACATCAGCATGTTGCCGAAGACCGGCGCCAGTTCGAACGCATAGTCATCACGATCCGGGCTGCGCAGAACCCTGAGGCGGCCGCCTTCATAGGGCCAGTCGCGGCTGAAGCCGAGGACAACGGTAACAATCTTGTGTTTCGAATCGGAGTGGGCGTAACCTTCGTCGCGCTGGCCAGTCGTGTTGCCCGTCAACAGGATAACCGGCGGATTTCCACTCAGATCCATATCGAACTTGCGTTCGACCAGATTGCGGAAGCGCGGACCGAGAAGATCGGCAATCACGTTTTCAAACGCGGGCCCATAGCGCAGGCTGGCCGGGGCATAACTGCCTCGATGGGGAATGACCGGCGCGTCCGCCAGCACCGCGTCCTTGTCCAGCGCAATGGCGTTTTCCGCAAACGCGTAATCATACGGATCATGGCGCAGTTCGGCGCCGGCAATCGAGTGCTCGTCAAGCGCCAGAAACGGTGGAAAGCTGTTTGTCATGTTCTCCTCGGGTTCATCAGAATGAGGGGAGGGAGGGCTCGTGGTTGGCGGTGATTGCAATACCTTCGATTTCAATCAGCCATTCCGGTCGGCAAACCGCGCCTTGCACGATGATAACCGGCAGATCCGGATAGTGCTCGCGAAACCAGGCATCGACGGAAACAAAATCGGCCGGGTCGCGCAGATAGACAATCAGGTGCTGCATGTCCTCGAATTGCGCCTTCCCCGAGTGCAGCAGGGCATCGACATTTTCGACTGCGCGGTCCAGTTGCTTGAGCACATCGCCGATATGCAGGACTTCGCCCTGGGAATCAATGCTCGCCGTCCCCGAGATGAAATGATGCACGCGGTCGGCATAGGCGATGCGCGTGCCGCGTTCGAAGGTCACGTTGTAGTCCTTGGTCGGGCACAGGCGGCTGAAGTCATTGAGGAAGGTGCGTTGCCCAGGCGCCAGGTCGAGGTTGGAGTAGGCATCCATGGACACGACGTCGTACTGATGGGCGCACGCGCCTTCAATGCCGGTGGACGCAATGTAGAACGTGTCGCGAGTCAGTCCATGACGGTCGAACACCAGCTTCCGGCTGTCCACCATGTCCTTATAGAAGACATCCACGCCCTTCATGTAAATCCAGGTCCTGACGCAGTGGTCGGCAAGCCGGCCGCCCTGGCCGGTGAGTGTGCCGATCAGATCGTTGAAGATGTTGCGCGTTTGCCCGGCGGCGTCGATGGACAGGTCATGGGCGCCACCGCACAAGCGTGTGCTCCAGAGATGACGCAACCCATTCTTCCTCACCAAGACATGTCTGGCCGATAGCCGTTCTTTCGCGAGCGGGTCCGGGCTTTCAATGTGATACGCGAGCAAGGCGACCTTCGAGGCGGGCAAAGGCTGTTGTTGCACGATCGAGACCGCAACCGGATTGTCCGGCGTGTCGCACACCAGATCGGTTTCACGCACCACGGCGGCCTGGTTGACCGCGTCACTGAGAAAGACGCGCCTGAATATCGCGGTTTCGGGGACGAGTCCCAGGGTTCTCAATGCCGCCGCATAGCGCTCCCGGACGAGGCTGACCTGCTGTTCCAGGCTAAGCATATGAGGCACCTGCACGGAGATGAAGTGCTCCGATCCTCCCTCTGCACCGCGAAAGCTTTTGTAAGCGATGCCGCTGTTGTTATCGATGGCCTGAGCATGGGCGTTGCTGCGTTCAGTCGGGCTCATGGTCGAACACATCCGCGA
>JBAWGM010000145.1:0-6290 GCA_049592895.1 Thiobacillaceae bacterium
CGCCACCTTTCCCCGTAACTGCGTGGAAATTCGTCCCTGAATGACGCCGGGACGGGCTTCTTCGTCGCCGGATTACTTCAGGGCGGCCTGCGCTTACTGGGGTGAGTTGGTTTCCGGTCAGGCACTACTTAATTTGTGCTTTCCAATAATGTGCCGCTGAATTTGGCAGCTCGATTCTCTGTGGTGCGCAAATACTCGCAACGTGCGAATGTCATCCCGATACCATGGTTAGGCGACGTCCGGTGCTCGTGCACTCTGGTGAGGTCCTGTTGGTGGCAAGTTCCTAAGATCGCCGTCCTACTGAACCCTAGAAGCTTATTCAGAGCCGTAGCCTGCGCCAGTAGCCGGTAAGTTCGAGATAGCCCCGACCGACCGACTTTCCGTTTTGCAGCGCGCGCACCGCGCCTTCCCAGTAGATCGTGCCGGAGGAGGCACGCGTGTCGTTTTCCTGATCATCCATCAGCGGTGCGATGTCAATTTTCAGGCTACCTGCCTTGATCCGCCATGCGATGGGATAGGTGACATCAGTTCGTGGAGAACGCCACAGGCGTAGGGGCGCAAAATCGACCTCGGCGGGTTCAAATATCCGAATCGCGCCATCAGCCGCACGGTACGAACCGCCGGCCCAGAGCTTGCGGCCCTGTTTGTCGCGCATGCGGAACGCCATCAACGCGCCGCCATCGGCGAGATTGATGCCGATCCAGTCCCAGCCCACTGCTTCCTCATCCAGGTAGCTCGAAGACCATTCGTGGTCCAGCCATGCCGTGCCGCTAACAGATTCAGCGTTGCCATCGCGTGTCAACGTGCCTTGCACTTTGAGTTGTGGCAGGCTGTAGTAATAGCTTGCAGACGCGGGGCGCGGACCCTTGCGGCTCAGACCGTTATTGCCGTGGAGCAAAGGGGGCTGAGTAGCCGCGAAAGTGAGATCAAACTGGAAGTCCCGTGCCGGAATGCGCGCGCGATAAACGCCGTTCTCCTGCTTAAGTGACCAGTCGTCAATCCATACGTCAACGCGGCCTTGCCCAGCGCGGGCGAGCGAGAAACCTTCACGTGCCACACGCTGATCGCTTTGCAGCCTGCCAAGCGCCGTATCGCTGATCGTGGCGTGCGCGATCAGGATTTGCCGTGGCGTAAACGCGCTCGGATTATCGTCTTTGAGTTCTGGCCGGATGCGGAAAAACGTGAGCTGAAATCCCAAGGACCTGCCGTGGCTCTCCAGCCACCCTGTTACATACCACCACTCGGTGCGAAATCGCGGATGACTACCCTCGTCGCGAGGAAAGCGCAGCGTATAGCCCGGCACTACGGGAGCAAACGACGTATTGGTTGCTCGGCGGCTGTTAACCTGAGCCCAGACTTTCGGTGTGACGAGCAGCCCGCCCAATAGTGCCAAGGCCCGCCGTCTCGAAAGGCTTCCTACCAGGTACTTTCTATTCCGCATTCCCTAAAGCTCACCAATCTTCCCGCACTGCACTTACGACATTGTTGCTCATCGCGCGACGGCCGCTCCACATTGCGGTCACACTGGCTGCAGCAACGAGCACCGAGGCCAACGCGGCGAGCGCCAGCCATGGAATATGCAAATCCATACTCCAATGGAACGACTGGCGGTTGATGACATGCACCAGTATCAGGCTGATGAGCCAGCCCAGTGCCAGTCCGAAGCCAACGCCTAGCACCGACACCACAATGCCCTCACACCCCAGCATCATGCCAATCTCGCCTCGCGTCATGCCGATATGACGCAGCACGCCGAATTCACGCCGTCGTGCCAGAACCTGGGCGCTAAAACTGACGCTCACGCCAAACAAGCCGATCAGCACCGCAATGACTTCCAGCCCGTACGTCACGGCGAAAGTCCGGTCGAAAACGGACAGTGATCGAATACGAATTTCCCAGTTTGAGGTAATTTCGATGTTGTCCGCCACGCCGAGACGCTTGCGTAACGCCTGCTCGACCTGATCGGACGCCGTGCCTTTTGCCAGCCACAATGCCGCCTCGTTGGCGAGACTGTCGCCTGTGATACGGATATAGAGGTCACGGTCGATCACGATCGCACCCGTCTGGCGCGCGTAGTCGCGCCAGACACCGGCTACGGTGAATGCGGTCGAACGTCCGCCGACAGGCAGCCGTACCTTATCGCCAACGGCGAGGCGAAACTGATCGGCGGTTGCCTCCGAAATCCATGCTGGAGGTGGTGCGTCAGTCTGCGGTATCCACGAACGGCCGACCAAGGGGAGGGTTCTACTTGCCGTGTTTGTGTCGATTGAACGTGCCAACAAGGTCATGGCTGGTTGGTTCGGCGCGAGCAGCAGGTCCTGGCTGCGCACGAACTGCGCGCGCCGGACGCCCGGCGTGGCAGCGATGCTTGCCTGCTGTTCAGGCGTTAGGAATCCCGTTTCTCCGACACGCGCGACGCGTAGATAGAGGTCGGCCGGCAGCATCTGTATCAGCCACGCGTCGAGCGACTGACGAAAAGACCCGACCATAATGAGCATGGCGACCATCAGGCTGAAGCTGGTGACGATGGCGCCGATGCCGATCGCAACCTGGCGTGGCGTCGCCTGCAACTGTGCAACCGCCAGCGTCGCCGGCGGGAAGCGCAACAGCGGTACTCGCTGCAAAAACACCGTGGCGAGCCAGGGCAGGAGAAGTATCGTGCCCAGCAAAATAACCGCAACAGCAGCATAGCCGAATACCGGCAGGCCGTTGATCGGGGGCGCCTGCGTAAGGATGAGTCCCAATGCGATCAACGCCGCACCCGCCCAGGTCGTGTGTAGTTTTTTCAAGCCCTCCTCTTCATCGCCTGCCCGGAGCGCCAAGGCCGGCGCACGCCGCCCCGCCTCAATCGCCGGGAGGGCGGAGCCGATCACGGAAAATGCCGTGCCCAGCAACCAGAATCCGCCCAGGGTGATGGGGTCTATGTGCAGTTCGGGAGAGATCGCGCCGAAATAGCCGGCACCAAGGTCAGCGCCGAAACGCTTAAGCACGTAAGCGGAGAGCGCGCAGCCAAGCGCCACGCCTAATGTCGATCCAAGCATGCCGATCAGCACGCCCTCTGCAATCAGTATTCCGGTCAGCGCCTTCGATGTCAGCCCCAACACCCGCAGCAGGGCAAACTGGGCACGTCGGCGCAATATCGACAGTATCTGAGTGGAGAACACCAAGAACGCCCCGGTAAGCAATGCAACCAACGCCAGCATGTCGAGATTCAACCGGTAGGAACGCGAAATGTTAGCGCCGCGTTCCGCATCCGCGTCGGGCGTCACCGCCTCTACGCCAAAGGGAAGCAAGGTTTGGAGCCTACGCCGGAAGCTTTCGATATCTGTTCCGGGGCGGAGGCGAAGGTCAATGCGGTTTATTCGTCCCAGCCGCTGCAGGCGCCACTGAGCCGAAGCAATGTCCATGACGGCGACCCGCTGTCGGTATGCACCGGGTGGCAGCAGGCCGACAACCTTCAATTCAAAGCTGGAAGTGCCAACATTAATTCTCAGTGCATCGCCGGATTTGAGGCCGAGCCAGTCGGCGGCAGCGTGACTCAGAAGCAGGGCATCCGGATTGAAAAGATCGGTAATCCGATTTTCCAATGCCGCGAAGAGCTCGGGTTGAACCTGCGCAGCGCGAAAGGGATCGAGTCCGATGATCGTGAGCGTATCCCTGCGTCCGGCGATTTGCACTTCGCCCTCAATGGCAGGGCTCGCCGCTTGGACTTCCGACAACTGCGCGATGCGCGGATACACCGACTCGTCAAAGCCGGCGCGCGGTCCGCGCACCACCAAGTCAGCTAAACCGGACAGGCTATGTCTCGCCAGCTTGAATTCGTTGAGCGCGCTGGTGTTGACGAGATGTACAGCGACGCCGAGCGCAACGCCGAGTACCACACCGAGCAACGTCAAGACGAAACGCCCAGGGTTTTCGCGCAGCGTGCCCGCGGATACCGCATTTACCGCGAGTCCGAATGACGCGACCGACATCAACGTTCCGTACGCAGCTGCAAGCCATCGGCGGTTAGCATGTAGACGCGGTCCGTGGTGGCCGCGGCAGCAGCGGAGTGGGTGACGAGGATGCCCGCGCCCGCATTGCGCATGATCTGCTCGCGCAGCACCCGCAGTACCTGGCGGGCGCTGTCGGTATCCAGATTGCCGGTCGGTTCGTCGGCGAGCACAAGCTGCGGGCGATGTATTAGTGCACGCGCGATAGCCACGCGCTGCAGTTCTCCTCCCGACAATTCGCGCGGATAGGCTGCGGCAAGGGCCGCTATGCCGATGGCCTCGAGCATCTCGCCGGTCAGCTTTGAGCTTTTGTCCGGTTCAACACCACTTAATGCCAGGGGCAGCAAAACATTCCGCATGACCGTCAGATGTGGCAATAGGTGGAAAGCCTGGAATACGAACCCCATGCGGTCGCGCCGCAGCAGGGTGCGCGCGGTATCGTCGAGCGTGGTGAGTTCCGTGCCGTCAAGCGCGATGCTGCCGCCATCTGGCAGGTCGAGGCCGGCAATCAGGTTAAGGAGAGTGGACTTGCCGACACCGGATTCTCCCATGATAGCGACGTATTCACCTGGCGCCACATCGAGGTTAATGTCTCGCAGCATGAGGCGGCTGCGCAGACCGCTGTAAGTTTTGTCGAGGTGGCGAATACTGAGCATGGGGTTCTGGCGCAAAGTTGTTTTTGGTCCACGTCGAAGGCTCTTTCAGACTGTGGCGCACCTGACGTCAATTTCAACTCGCATTAATGAATTGGGCCGTGTGGAGGGTGAATTCGCAAAGTGTAGCGTTTATGCTGTTCACCGGACATCCTTGCGTACAATCAAGGTGAGGCCTGCTCTTCTCCTGCCCGCTCCATCGTCGCAAGCAAGGCCCCAAGGCTCCTGCGCGTGGCTCATCGCCGCAATCGTCGAGATGATGCGCTGCAACAGTTATCATCCTCAAATCGAATAAATGTGGAGCGCAGAAGCTTCGGCTCAATTCCCAGCGTTAACTCACAGTCGCTGTCACGCTGATGAGGATCCGATATAGCAGTTTGATGTCTTGCAATAGTCGAGCACCAAAGAAAATGGGGCGGCGTCGAAACAGCTAACCTCGTAGTGAGTCGCATCATTACCCGGTTGATGCATACCTTTTTTGCAACTTAACTCCGGAGACCCGCATGATTTTCAGACAGATGTTCGAACCCATTTCCAGCACCTACACCTATCTCATCGGCTGTGAGGACACGGGTCAGGCGCTGCTGATCGACCCGGTATTGCCGACGTGGGAGCGAGATCTTGCCGAAGTCCAGGCGCTGGGCATGGTGCTCGCCTATACGGTGGAGACGCATATCCATGCGGACCACATCACATCAGCGAAAAAGCTCAAGGAGATGACGGGCAGCCGTATTGCCGGTCCCGCGCTGGACCAGTTGCCGTGCACCGATCTCGGCATTGTCGACCAGCGGGTGTTCAAAATGGGATCTGTGGAACTGGCGCCGCTGCACACGCCCGGCCACACCGACAACCACTTTGCCTACTACCACCAGGGTCGGATCTACAGCGGCGACGCCCTGCTGATCGACGCCTGCGGCCGCACCGATTTCCAGAGCGGCGATGCAAGCTTGCTGTATCAATCGGTGCGCGGCAGACTGTTTGCGTTTCCGGACGATACGCTGGTGTATCCGGCGCACGATTACGATCGGCGCCGTGTTACGACCATCGGACAGGAGAAGGCGCGCAACCCGCGCCTCGGCGGCGAGCGCACGCTGGAAGAGTTTGTGAAGCTGATGGGCGAGCTCAAGCTCGCTTATCCGGAGTTCATCGATTACGCGGTGCCCGGCAATCGCGACTGCGGTAGGTGTCCGTCCGGCGTACCGGAGCATTTGCAGGAATACTGCGCACAAATGGAAAGTAGCCGCCAGGGCTGAATCCAATGGCCCCAACCGCCCGAAAAAAAGCTGTCGCCCCCTGAGTCACGACACGCCGCCGGCGTTATCCTCGATGCCTGGGTTGCGCTTGCAGTCATTGGCCGATCTGACATGCTCAAGCCTTCTGCTGGATAACGCGGTCGCAGTTCTCCCGATTGCAATGATTTATGCGCCGACTACCAATTAGGATGATCATTGTTGTAAGAATTTGCGACAGATCGCCATGAGGGATGGGAAACTCGGATGACCAGTCCCTGCCCGCGGCTAGGCCGAACTTTGACTCTCCGAAATAGCTGAGATCTTTGCGTGGTGCGGATTTCGGCTATTTTTTCAAGTGTTTGTGTAGCCATGTAATGTTTTAATTATCTCTTGATTATTCCTTGCCGATATGG
>JBAWGM010000146.1:0-2201 GCA_049592895.1 Thiobacillaceae bacterium
ATTTAGGACCGTTGCCCTGGTGAGCAAGTACGACAGCGCCGGGATCGCGGAGTCTGTACTGTGTCTCGCCCGATTTCTGGTGCATCGCGGCTATCAGGTGGTGATCGCCAGGCAGACCGCCGAAAAGCTCGATATTCCCGGCTACCGGCTGGAGAGCCTGACGGATATCGGGCACTTGGCCGATGTCGCAGTGGTGCTCGGCGGCGACGGAACCATCCTCTCGATTGCACGCGTGCTTGCACCCTTTGAAGTTCCGATCATCGGCGTCAATCAGGGGCGACTGGGCTTTCTGACGGATATCTCGCTGGCCGAAATGGAAACCAACCTGGCCGCCATGCTGACGGGCAAGTTCCACGCGGAAAACCGGATACTGCTCAATGCCCGGGTGATTCGGGACCGGGAAATCATCACCGAAGCCTGTGCGTTCAATGACGTGGTGGTCAGCAAGGGGGGGGCAGGTCGGCTGATCGAGATTGAAGTTTCCATCGACGAAGAGTTCGTCTACAGCCAACGCTCCGATGGCCTGGTCGTGGCCACGCCCACCGGTTCTACGGCGTATGCCCTGTCGGCTGGCGGCCCCATTCTGCATCCCACGCTGGATGCAATCGTTCTGGTGCCCATCTGTCCGCATTCCTTCTCGGCCCGGCCGATCGCGATCAATGGGGATTCCCATGTGCAAATCCAAATCATGTTTGCCGATGACTGCCGGGTACATTTCGACGGGCAACGCAATGCCGACCTAAAAGTGGGCGACCAGGTGCAGATCTACCGTGCCGTGACGCCTGCGACCCTGCTGCATCCTCTGGATCACAGCTATTACTCGACCCTGCGCCAAAAACTGCATTGGGGGCATCAGCTCTAGGAACCCGAGATGTTACGCAACGTCAGCCTGCGCGACTTCGTCCTGGTGGAGCAGTTGGAAGTGAGTTTCCGGCCGGGGCTGACCGTGCTAACCGGGGAGACGGGCGCGGGGAAGTCTTTGCTGGTGGATGCCCTGGCCCTGACCCTGGGCGCGCGCGGCGATACCGGAATGATCCGCCAGGGTGCCGAGCGGGCGGAAATCAGCGCGGAATTCGACGTGACGTCGCTGCGCGAATGCCGGACGTGGCTGGACGAGGCCGGGCTGGCCACCGAACCGGGTGAGTGCCTGCTAAGGCGGGTCATTGATTCAGGCGGACGGTCGCGCGCGTTCATCAATGGTTCCGCCGTTACCCTCACGCAGCTCAAGCAGGTTGGCGATCTGCTGGTGGACATCCACGGTCAGCAAGCCCATCACACTCTGCTCAGAACCGAGGTGCAACGCAATTTGCTCGACAGCTATGGCGGTTGCGAATCTGCGGTACAGCAGGTGGGGCAGGCCTGGCGGACATGGAAAGCAGGGCGCAGCCGTCTGGAGGAAGCCCATACGCTGGGGCGCGAACGGGCCATGGAGCGCGAAGCGCTCACTGCCGCGCTGGCGGATCTGCTGCCCGCCCAGGCGGACATCGGAGCATGGAACGAGCTGCAGGCGGAGCATGGCCGCCTGTCGCACAGCACGGCACTGATGGAAGGATGCGCGCAGACTCTGACGTCGCTGGACGAGGGCGATGACCCCGTGCTGTCGCGTCTGGGCAGTCTGGAGAGACGCATGGGCGAACTGTCAGGCTACGACGCAGCGCTCGCGCCGATCCGTGAATTTATCGCATCCGGCCAGGCCCAGCTCGGTGAGGCGGCTCATGAGCTGCGGCGTTATGCCGATCGGCTCAGTCTGGATCCGGCTCGCCTGGAGGAGATGGATCGGCGCATGGGTGAAGTTCACCGCCTTTCGCGCAAGCACCGGCTGCCGCCCGAACAACTGATCGAATTGATTCACGATATGCAATCTCGGCTGGATGCCTTGAATGACGCAGATAACGTGGACGCCCTTCGGCGTGCAGAGGAAACGGCGGCAGCCAAGTATAAGGATCTGGCGGGACAACTTGGGCGTCTGCGCAAACAGGCCGGGAAAGATCTGGCGCGCAGCGTAAACAGCGCTTTGTCGGAGCTGGCGCTTGCGGATGCGCGTTTTGAAGTTCGCCTGCAGGCCCTCGACGATCCCCGCGCCGCGGGCATGGAGGAGGTCGGGTTTTTCGTCTCAACCCATAGCGGCCTGCCCGCCGGTCCGCTGGAGAAAATTGCCTCCGGCGGCGAGTTGTCGCGCATCAGTCTGGCCATTCAGACGG
>JBAWGM010000147.1:0-7198 GCA_049592895.1 Thiobacillaceae bacterium
GCAGAGAGGGGCCCCACGCAGTGGGGATCGGCGCGCCCGCGAACGTCAGCAGAGCGCCGACGTGGCGCGGCGAGAACAACCCCATAGCTGTCAGAGGCGCTGGCGTGAGCAGCAGAGAGGGGCCCCACGCAGTGGGGATCGGCGCGCCCGCGAACGCCAGCAGAGCGCCGACGCGGGGCGGCCGGAAGAACCCATGTGTGTTAGAGGTGCTGGCATGAGCCAAACCATCATCGACCTCATGCGTCACGGCGAACCTGTTGGCGGGCGAAAATACCGTGGACAGCGGGACGACCCCTTGTCGGAAAAAGGCTGGGCGGAGATGCGCGCCAAAGTGGCAGGCCCTGCACCCTGGCACCGGGTGATTTCGTCTCCCCTGTCGCGCTGTCGGGCCTTTGCCGAAGAGCTCACGCTCGGGAAGGGTCTGCCTTTGCATGTCGATGAGCGATTGAAGGAAGTCTGCTTCGGCGTGTGGGAAGGCAAGACCCGAGCCCAGCTCAATGATGAAGATCCGCTACAACTGCCGCGCTTCAGGGCCGACCCGGTCAACGCCCGGCCCGCAGGCGCCGAGCCGCTGGAGCAATTTTACCGTCGGGTAGTCGCGGCGCTGGATGAAATCATTGCCCGCCACCGGCACGAACACCTGCTGATCATCTGCCATGCCGGCGTCATGCGCATGGTCCTCGCCCATGTGCTCGAAATCCCTTTGAACCATGCCTACCGGATCGAAGTCGCAAGCGCGGCCTTGAGCCGTTTGATATTCGATGCCGGCGTCAGTCCCCGGCTGGTGTTTCATGACGGACGCCTGGAATGACGCGGCAAGCGAGAGCCTAAAGAGAAACGGTCATGGGCAAAGGACGGCTGGAGGCCTTCAGCGACGGCGTGCTCGCCATCATCATCACCATCATGGTGCTGGAGCTGAAAGTGCCGCATGGCGAGGACCTGTCGGCCCTGGGCTCGCTGATCCCGGTGTTCATCAGTTATGTGCTCAGCTTTGTCTATCTGGGCATCTACTGGAACAACCATCACCACATGCTGCATGCGGTGAGCAAGGTCAACGGCCCGATCCTGTGGGCCAACCTGCATCTGTTGTTCTGGCTTTCGCTGGTCCCGTTCGTCACCGGCTGGATGGGCGAAAACCAATTCGCTGCACGGCCGGTTGCGCTTTACGGCGTGGTCCTGGTCATGGCCGCAGTCGCCTATTTCATTCTCAGCCGCGCACTGATCAATCATCACGGTCGCGACTCCGTGCTGGCCAAGGCGGTGGGCAAGGATTTCAAGGGCAAGGTTTCGGTGTTGATCTACGCGGTTGCAATCGCGATTTCATTCCTGAACCGCTGGGCGGCATTCGGGCTGTATATTTTCGTCGCCCTCATGTGGCTGATTCCTGACCGCAGGATAGAACGCATCCTGGCGGACTAGTCCTGCATTCCAATCAGGTTGGTGGTCTGCCCGCTGAGGCCAGTCAGACTGGCAACGGCGCGAGAGCATGCCTCCGCCACAAGCGGCGATGGCGGGATCAAGTTTGCACTGTTTGAATGTTCGGAAATACCGACCAGTTGGCGCTGCCGGCCAGGAACAGCCCGCCGCGCCTGTCACCCTGGCCGTCCGGTGATCTTTGCAATCAACGGACGGTCAAGGAATCACACTAACTAACTGCGTGCTCAGTTCAGCATGCGCAGTTCGACTCGCCGGTTTTCGGCACGGCCATTCTCGGTTTGATTGTCTGCAATGGGCTGAGTCTCGCCGAAACCCTTGAATGTCAGGCGATCTGCAGCGACGCCCTTGGAGAGGAAGTAATCCATCACCGCCTTGGCACGGCGCTCGGACAGGTCCAGGTTATGCTGCGGCGTGTTGTTGCTGTCGGTATAACCGGCGACTTCAATCTTCATGCCGGGGTAGCGCTGCAGGTTGGCCACCGCTTCGTCAAGGATGGCGAGGGCGTCGGGCCGCAAAGTTGCCTGGTCGTTGTCGAAGTTCACGCCCTTGAGATTCATGACCGTGGGCAGCGAGCAGCCCATGGCATCGACGCGGTCACCCGCCGGGGTGTTCTGGCACTGGTCGAGACTATCAGCCACGCCATCGCCATCGCTATCGAGCACTACCGCAACCGGTACCGGGACAGGTGCTGCGATTGGTTCTGGGACGGGCGCTGCGACAGGCACTGGGACAGATTCCGCGACGGGCACTGGGACAGGCTCCGCGACTGCCGTGGGCTGGATCACCACCTCATCGGCACAAGGTTTATCGAGAAGACCGCGCCCTGGGCAACCGATCGTCTTGTAGAGTTCGTGACCAATCGTCATTCCGGTTGGACTCGCGGCATTGCTCGGGTTGTAGTAGGGCGTTCCCGCTGCCTGGAGGTTCGCTGCACCGGCGGTGAAGAGGACCGCGCCCAAGGCGCCATAAATAGATCAGCTTATACGCACGATTAATTCCTGTTCAAGATGATTTCTGGGTTTTCCGACGTCCCATCAATCAATGCCCTACCCGGGAATCGATTGGTGAGCGCATTGGGAATCTTTCAATTCCGCTGACACGACTGGCCTTCGCGATACCGCGAAGTTGCACGTCGCCGGATTATACCGTGACAAGCGGGGCTGCATGCCACCATTAAACGGCAAGACGCAATATGTCGAAAGACGAGTTGGACGCGGGGGGACGAAAACAACGGACGCGAACCTTCATTTCCGGCCTTCCCTGGTTCCGTTTCTCACCCGCTGGATCGAGGAGCCCCATCTTGCTGAATGGCCGTGCATGCTCCAGGTGCGGTCCTGATCATGGCCGGCGTTGCAAGAGCGGCGCAGGTGCATGGCAATCAGTCCGTGAATTGTCAGATGGCCGGGGGTTGCCCGTCGGCAGGGCGACCGCGGACGGCGGAGCAGTGCCTTGCGAAGCAAGGTGACCCCGGAGCGGGATGCGGCGCACCAGGTGCGGTCGCCTGGCATCTCTTCCGCTGCCCGATCCCCTTTCAGGGGCCCCTCGGGCGACGCTCCTGAGCACCATTTTCTCTTGTTTGGCCAAGAGAAAAGTCACCAAAGAGAAGGCCACCCGACTACGTTGCCCTTCGGGTCCCCTTGCCAGCGAACTCAAGCCGGGCGATGCGGAAACTCGCTTCGCCATAGTCTCTAGGGAAGCGAAGCTCGAACATCCGCATCGCTGTTAACCGGGTTGAGTCTGCTGGCGGCGGCAACGCATACGGGGACGGAGAACTCGACCTTAGCCCATTTAGTCTGTTAGGCCGGCCTTTGCGCAAGGTATAGCCCCTCGACGACTTCAACTACCGTCTTCATTGCATCCTTCGCCGCAGACTTACAGTGGAACAAACTCTCCTTGCTCACCTGGGACTTTCTTGGATGCAAGTAGTCGTTTCCATATTCCCGAAGCTGCTCCATCCCTTTCGCAAGCGACGGAACATGCGGTGCCAGATCTTCGATGAGATCAGATAGCTTCTTCGCCCTTCCCTTTATCACAAGTTATCAACTGTCTGTGATGCGGACAGTGGTGTATCCATAGTCCCGACCTTTGAGATCACTCACCCCTTCCATCCGAAGCGGGGAATGCGGTTTGTCCTCACGACGCGACGCCTGAACTGGGGGGAGGATCGGGTGATGTACTACGACGAGCAGGGCCGTCTGCGCGGGGTATTGGCGTCGTGGACCGATGTTCCCGCACCCGATCTGTTTGCCCAGGCCTCGGCGGGTCGGTCATGGTTTCGGGTCGACGATCTTCTGCGGTTGTGCGCGCTCATCGACGCGCAGGCGGGAGGTCAAGATGTCAAGTAAATTACGCCGCGAATGTAAGGAGAACTTTGCCGCAACTCGTTTGGCATCGCCACTGGATACTTGCGATAAATGGCTATGTATTGCGTCTTTCATTGCAATCACGCGGTGGATTTCCATTGACAAACTCCGCATAACGGCGTATTTTATATTACATATCTTCTGCGGGGAGCCCCACCATGGCCAAGTCCGATCCCAAGCTCGAACGCCTGCGCCGACTCGGGATGCTCAACCCCCATCCCCAGGAGGTGCAGGCCCCCTGGTTCCAATCGGACGAGTTCTTCGATCCCCGCGATCTGGTCCAAACCAAGTACGAAATGCTGCGCCACGTTCAGATCGATGGGGCATCCAAGGCCGAAGCAGCCACGCTGTTTGGCATGTCGCGCCCAACCTTCTACCAGACCGAAGCCGCATTTGCTCGCGAGGGCTTGGCCGGTCTGCTACCAAGACAACGGGGCCCCAAGGGGGCACACAAGCTCACGGCCGAGGTCATGGGCTTTATCGATCAGCGCTTGCAAGGCGACGGATCCCTTCATGCGCGTGCGCTGGCACAGGAGATCGAAGCCCAACTTGGCCTTTCGGTTCACCCACGCAGCATCGAACGCGCGATTGCGCGCAAAAAAAAACCGTAGACGAATCGTCGCTCGAATCCCTGTCGCCGTCGGCCACCGCCGTCTACGAGAGCTTGCGTGCGGATGTCCTCGCCGGGCGCTCACGCCCCGAAGGGCTGGCCGCACTGCACTACCACGGCATGCTGCATGGATTGGCGATTCTGCTCAGGACGCCACCACCCCCGGCTTCTCGCGTTCCGGCCGGCCCATCGCTGTCATGCGACAGCACCCTCGTTCGCCTGCTCGCCAATCTGGTGCTGCACACTCATTCGGAGCTAACCCATGTCTGCTGACCGATTCCAGAAGGTAACCGCTGACCATCTTCGGCGCGATGCGTTTCTTTACGTACGTCAGTCGTCCTTGCGCCAGGTGATGGAGAACACTGAAAGCACCAAGCGCCAGTACGCCCTGCGCGACCGGGCCGTTGCCCTGGGTTGGCCGATCGAGCGCCTTCACGTCATTGACAGCGATCTGGGATTGTCCGGCGCCCATGCACAGGATCGCGAGGGGTTCCAACGCCTGGTCGCCGAAGTGGCCAATGGCCACGCCGGCATCGTGCTGGGCCTGGAAGTATCGCGTCTGGCCCGCAACAATGCCGACTGGCACCACCTCCTTGAGATTGCCGCCTTGACCCAGACCCTGATCCTGGACGAGGACGGCGTTTACGATCCGGCCCATTTCAACGACCGCCTACTGCTTGGCTTGAAAGGCGCCATGAGCGAGGCGGAACTGCATGTCCTGAAGGCCCGCCTCCAGGGGGGCATTCGCAACAAGGCGCGGCGCGGCGAACTGGAAGTGCCGCTGCCCATTGGTCTGACCTACCATCCCGATGGATCGGTGGTGCTCGATCCGGATCAGTCGATCCGCTCCGCGCTGCAACTGCTCTTCGATACCTTCCGTCAAACGACATCGGCCACCGCGACGGTTAAGCGGTTTCGTCGCGAGGGCTGGCGCTTTCCACGCCTTATCCGGCGTGGCGTCGGCAAGGGTGAGGTGCTATGGGGCGCGCTTGAGCATTGTCGTGTCATCCAGATCCTCCACAACCCGCGCTATGCCGGCGCCTTTGTGTACGGGCGCACGCGGTCGGTCTATCGCACGGGCAGCAAACACAGTGGCGTCAACGTGGCACGCGACGACTGGCAGGTCCTGATCCGCGCTGCCCATCCTGGCTACATCGATTGGGATGAGTTCGAGCGCAATCAGCTCACGCTCAGGCAGAACGTGGCGCCATGGAGCCAATCCGGCCGCGGCACGGTACCCCGTGAAGGCGTTGGCCTGCTGCAGGGGCGAGTGATCTGCGGCATGTGCGGGGCACGTATGCGGGTGCGCTACCAGGGGGTTGCCGGCAAGCTGGAGCCGTACTATGTGTGCACCGAGAACGCCGTGCGCCGCGCCGATAAATCCTGTCAATCCATTCGCGGTCGCGCCATTGATGACGCCATCAGCGCGCTGCTCCTGGAGCAGGTTGCACCCGCCGCCATCGAGGTCGCCCTGGCGGTCGAGGATGAGATTGCCGGACGCATCGAGCAGGCGACGGCGCAACGCGCAACCCAATTGGCCCGGGCACGCTACGATGCCGAACTGGCCCGACGCCGTTACCTCAACGTCGATCCGGCCAACCGGCTCGTTGCCGATACCCTTGAAGCGGACTGGAATGAGCGCCTGCGTCAGCTCGACTTGCTGCAGCAGGAACACGAGCGCCAGCAGCAGGCCGACCAGAAGTTGCTCGGCGACGACGCCCGGGCGCGGATTCGCCAGCTCGCCCATGACTTCCCACAAGTGTGGAATGACGAGCGGGTGGCCCCACTCGAACGCAAGCGTATGGTGGCGTTGCTCATCGAAGATGTGACCCTGCTCAAGGGTGAGAAGATCGCGATCCAGGTGCGATTCCGTGGTGGCCGGACGACCTCATTCGACGTCGACAAACCTAAACCAATCGCTCTCATCCGCAAGACGTTGCCCGAGGTGGTCAGCAAGGTTGATGAACTGCTTGAAACGTGTACCGACAGACAGGCCGCTGTACAGCTCAATGCGCTGGGCTACAAGAACTGGCGAGGTCAGTCCTTCACCTATAAAAAGGTCATCACCATCCGCAATGCCTACCATCTCAAGAGTCGCTTCGAGCGTCTGCGGGCGCGTGGTATGCTCACCGCCCACGAATTGGCGTCTCGCTTAGGTGTGTCCTCGACATCGATCTATCACTGGGGACGCGACGGAATCGTATCGGAGCATCGCTGGGGCAACGGAAACCGCTGCCTCTACGAACCGCTCGGGAACGTTGTGGTGGTCAAGGGGCAAGGCGGACGTTATGCTTCCACGCCACCCACGTTTATGGCTGCGGAATCTACCAAACAAGGTGCAATATGAAGCCTACTCCTTGGGTCACGGCCCACGACAGGCCAATTGGGAGCGATGTTGAATTTGTAAAGGTTATCGAGGATTGTGTATTCCAGTATTGCGCGGGCCAGAGCAAGGACGGAAAACCAGCAGCCGAAGACGTATGCGCGATTGAGTTCGTCGACGCGAAGCCGAATATGGCTAGGCAGCAGCACATTCTTCTTGTGTGTGTGAATCGGGGCCAACTCACGTGTGCGGTCCAACCATGTGTCCGGATCGAAGGAAATCAATGGTGAGTCGATAACGTCGCAGGCACTGTCAGGCATGAGGCCGTGATCATCGCAATCGGGATTCCGGTCGAGTAGCTCGCGAACTTGTTCGATGCCAGTTTCGAACGTTTGCTTTACGTGGTAGCTACTAGGCGCGTGATCTAGTGTCTAATTGTAATAATGTACATTATTAACTACCATG
>JBAWGM010000148.1:0-3462 GCA_049592895.1 Thiobacillaceae bacterium
CGCCACCTTTCCCCGTAACTGCGTGGAAATTCGTCCCTGAATGACGCCGGGACGGGCTTCTTCGTCGCCGGATTACTTCAGGGCGGCCTGCGCTTACTGGGGTGAGTTGGTTTCCGGTCAGGCACTAACCAGTGCAATTCTTCCGCCTGGCCGAGGACCGGCCACAGCCGAAAGTGCAGCTTGTCACTGGTTCTCCAAAGCCGCCAGAAGCAAAGCGCAGCTTGTGCACACACAGCGCACGCCAGACGCAGACCAACGCTTGCCGGCCTGGCGGCATTAGAGCAATCGTGTCATTGGTTGCGGCATTACCGCCTGCGGCGGAGGGATCCCACCGCGTGTTTCGTCATCAGGGGATTGATTCGCATTGAAACTGCGGAACGATTGCCGGCATCGCAACCTGTCGTTATTCGCATGGGACACTTGCGTTCAACCTCCACCTTCAGCAGCAACGGCAGCTAAGGAAACTCTGCAAAAGTCATTAAACAATCCTATTCTGTGTTGAACGCAGAACATGATGAGGAGGAAGTAAATGCGACAACAGACCTTTGCCGGCGGCACATTTGAACTGCACAGCAAGACCACGCGGCGCGCGGTCTTTCTGGCCGAGATGGAACGCGTGGTGCCGTGGGCCGAGTTGTGCGCGGTGATTGCGCCGTTCTACCCCAAGGGTGAAGGCGGGCGGCCAACGGTGGGTTTGGAGCGCATGCTGCGCATTTACTTCCTGCAACAGTGGTTCAACCTGTCTGACCCGGCAGCGGAAGAGGCCCTCTACGACTCGGCCGCCATGCGCCGCTTTGTGGGTGTTGATCTGGGGCGCGAAGCCGCGCCGGACGAGAGCACCCTTTGCCGATTCCGGCATCTGCTGGAGAAGCACCATCTGGGCAGGAAGCTGTTCGAGCAGGTACACCGGCATCTGGAAGCGAACGGCATGAAGGTGTCTACTGGCACCATTGTGGACGCCACCCTTATCAATGCACCGTCCTCGACCAAGAACCGCGACAAGCAGCGGGACCCGGACATGCACCAGACCAGGAAGGGCAACCAGTGGTACTTCGGCATGAAGGCGCACATCGGCGTGGACAGCAAGACCAAGGTCATTCATTCGGTGGTGGCCACTGCCGCCAACGTGGCCGACATGGCAGTCTTGCCCGATCTGCTGCATGGGGAAGAAACACGGGTGTGGGGCGACCAGGCCTACCGGGGCCAAACATCGGTCATCAAGCAGCATGCCCCGGCCGCAAAGGACTTCACCAACCGGCGTTACCGCCACAAGGGGGTGGTCAATGAGACGGAGCGGGCGAAGAACAGAACCAAATCCCGCGTGCGCGCCAAGGTCGAGCATGCCATCGGGGTCGTCAAGCGCATCTTCGGCTTCGCGAAGGTGCGATGCAAGGGGCTGATGAAGAACGCCAACCGCCTGTTCGCCACCTGCGCTTTGGCAAATCTGTTCATGGCAAGACATCACTTGATACGGGTTCAAGGGGCGAGGTCCGCCCAGTGAACGGGAAATGGCCGGCAAGGGACTACGAAAACGCAGCCGAGAACCCCGATTCAAGCGCATTTGATGTCGCTGATCTTCAAGCAGGTTCATCGCTCATGATAATTGGGCCTACTTCAGAGATTCCCTAAGGAGCTGGTCAGGACGGCGGCTAGCGCCGCCAGCAAGCGTTTGGTTTTCACCTCGATCTCCGACAAATGATGGAAAAGTTGGCCATCCTGCGTAACGGCCTACCTACCTGCATGCAAGTACCACTTGCGCCGTTCAGCTTGGTGACCAGCCCCGAGACCTGGGCCGAGCACGAATCCGAAACCCTGCTCGCCCGCGCACCCGGTGTGTTGCTCAGCCCGGGTCGCCGCGGACGACAGGAGAGTGGTTCGGCGTTACATGAACTGGCAAGCGGTCTGACCGATCTGACACGGAATCTGGCCGTTAGAAGCGTTCAGCTTGTTGATAATCGCAGCCATGTCTGTCGTAGTCAGGCCCGATGCGTTCAGGTTTGGCGTATTGATGAAACTTGTCATCGCCGCTCCCAGACCGCTGGTCCCGGCGTTTGATGCCATGGTCCCCATCATCCCGCCGCCCATCGACATGGAGATTGCGCCGCCACTCATCATGCCGTTCATGGCGCCATCGGAGCAATCGTTCATCATCGCAGTGACCAGGTCCGCGGTGTTCATGTTTGTATTTAGCGTCTTGGCCTCCTGCGACATCGCCGCCAGAACCATGCCGTAGTTCCTCATATCCGTGGTAGCCCCGATACCGGAGTTATTCGCCAACGGATTCATCGGTGTGGTCTGAAGGATGTCGCTCACCGAGAAGTAGTTGCCCATCGCCGTGTTCGCCGCAGTGATGTTGGCGGCGGTCATGCCGCCCGAAATGTGTTGCGCCATCCGCTGCGCCATGGCGGTGAGCGGCGTCACCTGGATGCCGCTGATCGTCTCGCCGGCCGTGACGTCTGGAATGACGGCAGTCATGACCTCACCGGAAGGCATGGTCATGGTGCCCCTTCCGGCCTCGTCGGTCCACGACGCACTATTGCCGTTCACCTGCAGCATCATCGGGCCGGCGTAGCTGCCAATGTGCATTGTGAAGTTTCCATTGGAGCCTGTAGCCTGCGATGTGCCTAGCAGCGAGCCCATCACCATCTGGCCGTTAGTGAGGCTGATGGCGAAGGCCTTGACCGTTGCATTGCTCATGGGGCCCTTGATGGCAGTGCCGCTGATGCTGCCCTGGGTCGCGGTGCCGCTGCCGCCACCGCCGCCACCGCCGCCACAGGCCGCGAGAAGGGTCAAGATGAGCGTGGATAATAGGATTTGCAGGGTTATCATGGCGTTCTCTCCGGAATGTCGTAAGGAATGTCGTAATCTCGCGTACAGGAATTACAGGGGTGGATCGCAAGGCCGCAATTCCATGCGACCCAGTGAGGTGCTCCAGCTGTTAGCATCGTCGCCGAACCGACCGCCCCCAGCTTCGCATGGCCGCTAGCCACAGCGAGGCTCCGCCATCCGTCCCTTCGCGGGAGTTAACTTTCAAGCCATGCTTCAGGATAAAACCGGCTGTGCCTTCGAGGCATCCGGTGGCGCTCAATACCTCGCGGTTAAGCGGGGTAACGATCAAAGCCAAGTGCCTCATGTTGCATTACTCCTGCGAAACGTCCCGCACGCGGGTCGCCCGCCCTATATCGACCTGTGCATTTTAGTGGCGTAACACCCGCAATAGGCTGACACGCAGATTACATTTTTGTAATGTTTGGCTGATGGTCGATGGGTGCAAAAAGCCCGCCTTTGCCAAGAACACCCAACGATGAAGACCCCAATTCTCGGCGAGACCAAGGCCTGCGATTTCCGACGTGAGACTTTGCTGGAGATGGTGTCTGTCTTCGCGTGTCTGTGGCAGGATATGTCATCCCAAGTGCCGGACATTCTTATGAAAATCCTCGTCGTCGAGGACGAGCCCAAGAC
>JBAWGM010000149.1:0-2146 GCA_049592895.1 Thiobacillaceae bacterium
GCATGGGCCTGGATGAGTTGGCGCACCAGTTCGATATTGGCCAGGTCGGCGATGCGCAGCAGGACGATCGGCAGGTCTCCGGAAATGGCATAACCCCACAGGCCGGATTGCCCGCGCCGGTTCTTCATCAGCACGCTGCTGTCGGCGCGCAGCGCCGTATGGGCGTAGATGACCGAGTTGGCCAGACGCCCATAGAGTTGCGCGTCGGCCTCCCGGGCGTGGATTTGTAGCAGCACCACCTGGGCGTGGGTCCAGGCTAGCTCGAAGACGCGGTCGGCCAGGCGCCGATCCTGATATTTCTCGACCAGGCCCAGGGCCGCGTCGCGGCTGTCGGCAATGCCGTATACCAGGTCCACGCTGGCGGATTGCTCCGGATCGAGCGTGATCCGGCAGCGTATCGCGACCATCGGGTCAAGCACCGAGCCCTGGCTGCCGGACAGTGCCGCGGCATCGTCCATTGCCTGGGGCGCGCCGACACTGCGCCCGCGGCCAATAAAGCGCCCACGGTCAGTCTCGTAGGAAAGCGGGCCGGCCTCTGCGTCATGCACGGCCATCAGGTGAAACATCCAGGGCACCGCTTCGTCGCGCGAGCGCGGTCGACGCGTGCAGAGAATAGCCCGGCGGGATTCGACGATCTCGGTCTGCACGAAGAGATTGCTGAACGCTGGATGCAGTGCGTCGGCGGCGGAGGCGGTCAGCACCACCTCCGTGTAACTCGTGACCTCAATCGTCCTGCGCGCGGCGGAACGGTTGGTGATGCGCACCCGGCGCAGTTCGATGTCATCTTCCGGAGATACGGCAATTTCAGTATGGGTGTCGAAATCATCGTCGCGACGGCGAAATTCCGCGCGTCCTTCGGAGAAGATCGCCTCGTAGTTTTCCGCGCGCCGCCGCGTTGGCTGGTGCGCGGTCGACCAGGTCGAGCCGTTCTCGACGTCTCGCAGATAACAGAACGTGCCCCAGGGGTCGCGGGTGCCGTCTTCGCGCCAGCGCGTCACGGCCAGGTCCTGCCAGCGGCTGTAGCCGCCGCCCGCGTTGGTGACCATGACGTGATAGCGGCCGTTTGACAGCAACTGCACTTCGGGGACCGTTGTGTCTGGACTGTCCAGCACCCGGATAGGCATCTCAGTGCCGCTCGCACCGGCCTGGATGCTGCTTAGTTCTGTGGATTGGGCATAGAACGCCGCGGCCTTGGGTATCCGCTCCTGCAGCAGCAGCAGGGTGGCCTGGAACAGAGGGTCAGACTCGAAGCACTTCTGCATCGGTCGACCCAGCAGCAGGTGGGCCAGCGAGAGCAGACTCATGCCCTGGTGATGAGCCATGTAGGAGCGCACCAAGGCATGGGACTCGCCGCGCCTTTGGCGCGCCGGGGTGTAGTCGATGGCTTCATAGAAGCCAAATTGTCCTTCCGCTCCCAAGGTTGCGAGCCGTTGCAGATTCGCGCAGGCCGCCTCCGGGGCGACCATCAGGGCGAGCACCGTCGCATAAGGCGCGACCACGAGGTCATCGGCGAGTCCGCGTTTCAGCCCCAGGCCGGGCACGCCAAACGCCCGGTACTGGTAGTTGAGGTGCGCATCCACGGTGTTGTAGCCGGATTCCGACATGCCCCACGGCAGACCGCGCTGCTGCCCGTACTCGATCTGCCGTGCCACGGCTGCCTTGGCGGTCTGGTCGAGCAGGGTGTGCTCATAGGTCGGCATCACCAGTTGCGGCATCAGGTACTCGAACATCGAGCCGCTCCACGACAGCAGGATGGGTTTGCCGCCAGCGCTGGTAAGCAGGCGTCCCAGTGCGAACCAGCTTTCTTGGGGAAGTTGCCCTTGGGCGATCGCGACAAATACGCTGAGTCTGGCTTCCGAAGCCAGCAGATCGTAGTAACTCGCATCATGTCGACGCTCATCGGCGTTGTAGCCAATGCTCAGCAGGTGCGAAGTCTTGTCGTACAGGAAGCCATAATCCAATTGCGCGAATTCTTCTGATTCGAGCGCCAGATTTTGGATCGCCGCGATTCGCGCCTGGGCGCGTTCACTGCCTTGCTCGATGTGGAGTCGCAGTTCCGCAAGCAACGCTTCCTGCTCGGGTGCCGGGGTCGCCTCGGGCAGGCTCGCGAGGCGAGCCGACAGGACCACATCGAGGCCTGCCAGGG
>JBAWGM010000150.1:0-2322 GCA_049592895.1 Thiobacillaceae bacterium
CTTCAGGCGTGAAAATCAACAATCCATGTATCTAGGCTTTTCGCAACTTAACGCCCCGAAACCCGCACTGTTGCTGGGTGTCAGTGAAAAATGTGCCTCGAAAGTGTCAAAGTCGGGTCAGATACAAGCCAGTTGACCCCGAAGCCCATGCACGTTTCGCGGCCGAGATCAGTTCAATCCCGCCCGAAAAGCGGTAATCGGGGCAAGCATAGCCAATCAGCCTGATAGCAGGCAGGAAGGTTCGGGGGCATGAGCGACATCCCGTTTGCGTCTTGACCCGCCGTTCGTCTTCAAATCAAACCGGAAGCTCATGCATGCATGCAACAACGGCGGAAGTGCGCCGGCAGGCTATGGGCATTCAATGAAATCGAATTGAAAACGGGTGGGAGCGGTCAGACGCACGCCTGATTTGTGGTATTAAGTGCGGGTCGCCGGAAATTCTTCCGCGTCAATTTATAGGACCTGACGATGTCAAGAAAGACATCCACCCACGAGCAAGTCGTTGCCAAGCTCTCGAAGATCAATGCCGCGGTCAAACAAGGCAAGAGTTTGCTGTCTGCCTGCAAGGAAGCGGGAATGTCCGAACAAGGCTACCTGCGTTTGCGCAAGGAATATGGTGAAGTGAAAGTGGGGCCAACCGGCAAATCGCCCCGCCTTGCCCTGCAGCAGGACGACGTGCGCCCCCTTGTCATCCTGATTGTTGTTGCCCTGTGTCTGGTGTTTATCCACTATTTCAGCGATGTCTGGTGGCTTGCTTGGTTCCTCGAAAGCTTGGGCCTGACGGGGCTTGGTGCGGATTTCAGGGCAACGTTCTCGGGCACGAATCCGCGTGATCTTGCACCTCTGCTGTGGTGGGCCGGGATCAGCGTTGCGGGCTATGTTGTTGTTCCCGTGGTGCTGATCACCCTTGTCTGGCGTCAGCGGCTGGCCGAGTATGGGCTGCGCTGGAGCGCCGACTGGCGCACCTTGAGGCCGTATCTGGCGTTTGTCGTCGTCATGGCCCCCGTGGTGTGGATTGCTTCCTCTACGGATCAGTTTCAGGCCAGGTACCCCTTCCTGAACATGATGCCGGGTGAATCCATCCAGTCGCGCTGGTTGATATGGGAGAGTGCCTATTTCGCCCAGTTCTTCGCGCTGGAATTCTTCTTTCGCGGATTCATGGTGCTCGGCCTCAAGGCCCGTTTTGGCTGGCTATCGATCCCGGTCATGGTGGTGCCGTATTGCATGATCCACTTTGCCAAACCCATGCCGGAAGCGGTCGCCGCAATTGTTGCCGGCATTGCGCTTGGCCATCTCAGCGTGAAAAGCGGGACAGTGTTTTGGGGCGCTCTGCTGCACTGTACCGTTGCGGTGTCGTTTGATTTGACCGTTCTGCTGCACCGGGGCGCGCTGATACTTTGAACGTTCCTTTCGGCGCAAATGCGCTTGCTATCGTGGTCTAGAATGAAAAGCCAGGGGGCTCTATTTAAGGGTTTACGTTATATGGAGGTAAAGATGAAAGCTACATCGATCAGCACTTTGCTTGCTTGCCTGGTGATGGGCGTGTCTCTGAACGCCGGGGCTGCGGATCAGTCCCGGACCGAGACTCAAACTCAAGCGCATGCAAAGAAACAGGATGTCATCTACGGCAGTCAATTGATGACTTACAAGGAGCGGCGCGCATATCAGGCAAAGATGCGCAGCTTGAAGACCACCGAGGAGCGTGAGGCGCTCCGAAGAAAACACCACGAGGAAATGCAAGCCCGGGCCAGGAAGATGGGCAAGACCCTGCCGGACGAACCTCCGGCCCAAGGCATGGGTATGGGCAGAGGGATGGGGCCGGGCGGCGGCATGGGTCCCGGCATGGGGCCAGGTGGTGGCATGGGCCCGGCTCGTCCCTGACTGACAGAAGCGTTCAAAAGGAAAAAACGCCAGTCGCATGACTGGCGTTTCTTCTTGTGGCGAAGCAGCGGGCGCGCGTCTTAATCCCGGCTTAATTTTCGCGGTTGATCCTTGCAAACACGGAAACACTGACCAAGGAGAAATCAATGCGTGTCCTCGTCTGTCTGCTTGTCCTGAGCGGACTGAATTCCCCGGCGCTGGCGGAAACGCCGGCGGATATCCTGGCTGCGTATGCACGAGAGGCCAAGTCCACTGATCCGGGTTTCGTAGGCTTTTCTGCCGAGCGCGGCCAGCAATTTTTCGCCCAAACCCATGGCAAGGAGTGGAGCTGCACCTCCTGCCATACCCGCAATCCTGCAGCTGCCGGAAGACATGCGGTTACCAGCAAGGTGATTGATCCGATGGCACCGGCAGTAAATCCCGCGCGTTTTACCCGTGCCG
>JBAWGM010000151.1:0-2849 GCA_049592895.1 Thiobacillaceae bacterium
CGGCTCATCTGCTCGGCGCAATCAGCATGCTCAAGCTACCGGTCCGCCCCGGACGAGTCGAACCTCACGCCATCAAGCGACGACCCAAAAACCACAAACTCCTTACCATTCCTCGCGACGCCGCACGCGCGAAGATCCTGCACTCGCGCGGCGCAATGGCTTAAGGTAGTGCCATGGGGGTCGGCGTCAATATATTTTGCAAATCGCGCATATCTCGTGCCCTCACAGTAACTCGCGAAATTGCTCGACTGTGAGCCCGGCATCGCGAACGATACCGCCGAGAGTAAAAGCGTTGACTGGATTGTGCCGTGGGATGGTCAGTATGCGCGTGCCATCGGACATAACGATATGCTTGCCTTGGCGCGCGACGGTGAAACCGGCCTTGGTAAGGGCGCGAACCACATCGAGATGGTTGACGCCCGGGATCTTGACCAAGGCTAGACGGTTACTTCAATTTCGCGCACGTCTTCGCCGCGCAGCTTTTCATCTACTACGGCCAAATACTCCTCAATTGCGACCTTGATGTTTTCGATCGCCTCAGCTTCGGTCGTGCCCTGGGACCAGCATCCAGGCAGCCCCGGAACAGAGGCGCTAAAGCCTTCATCAGAACTATGTAGCGCGATGCGATAGCGCATATCACCTCCTGAAAAATGTCATTATAGCGCCGCCGTTGCAGTGGCCGAACGAATGAAAGGGACTTCCCCGTCCCGAGGTTGCGGCGCGTTGGAATTGGGTATTTCGCCCTTTCAGCTGCCGGTCAACCCCCGCTTGAACGCCTGATACAGCGCATACATGCGCCGATAGACCGGGCCGGGAAGGCCGCTTCCCACGGGCTTGCCGTCCAGCGTCACGATGGCCTGGACTTCTCGGCTGGAGGAAGTCAGCCACAATTCATCCGCAGACCGGACTTCCATTTCTTCGATATCCCTGACCTGGGTGGCCATGCCGTTTTCCGCCGCCAGTTCCAGCACCACGTCGTAGGTGATGCCGGGGAGCACGCGATGATCTTTGGGCGGGGCAAGGATCACGCCGTCTTTCACCACGAAGATATTGGAGGCGGCGCCTTCGGTCAGCACGCCGTCGCGGAACATCACGATTTCCACGCAGCCCCGTTCCACTGCGGCCTGCCGGGCCAGCACGTTGGGCAACAGGTTGAGGGTCTTGAGATCGCAGCGCCCCCAGCGGATGTCGCGGCCGCTGATGGCGGCCACTCCGTTCTCGATCAGGTCGCGCGGCGGCTCGGTGAGCGCGTTGGCCATCAACAGCACCGTGGGGGCCGTGTCCTTGGGAAAGGCGTGGTCGCGCGGCGCGGCGCCGCGGGTGATCTGCAAATAGATTGACTGGTTGTCGAAGGACTGACCCGCGATCAGTTCTTCGATCAGGCTGATCCACTCCGCTTCGGATTTGGGATTCGGCAGGCGTATACCATCCAGGCTGTGCTGCAGGCGGCGCAGATGTTCCGCCATGCGGAAGGCCTTGCGCGCATACACCGGGATCAGTTCATAGGCGCCATCGCCAAACAGGAAGCCCCGATCGAGGATCGAAATCCGGGCCTCCGCGAGCGGCAACCACTGACCGTTGAGGTAGATCACCGGAACAGGTTCATGACAAAGAGTTTGAGGTTGTCCCAGCCCCGGCCGAGAACACCCGCTACCTGAACGTCATCCAGGGCCAGCAAGGGATAGTCGCCGACGAATTTGCCCGCCGCCCAGATGCGCAGCGTGCCCACCGCCTGGCCCTGACGGATGGGCGCAAGCACGGGTTGTTTGGTAATGACCTGAGCCTGGATCCGGTTGGCGGTGCCGCGCGGCAGGGTCAAATAGAACCCATACGGGAAACCCAGACGCAACAGGTCGCGGCCGCCGCGATAGACCGGCACGACCTTCACGCTCTGGTCGGCCTGGTACAGCTTGACCGTCTCAAAATACTGAAAGCCGTAATTGAGGAGTTGCTGGCTTTCCATGGTGCGCGCCTGATCCGAGGACGTTCCCATTACCACGGAAATCAGCCGGCGGTCTCCGCGCCGGGCAGACGCGACCAGGCAATAGCCGGCGTTGTGGGTGTGGCCGGTCTTGACCCCGTCCACATAAGGATCCTGCCACAGGAGCCGATTGCGGTTTGGCTGGCTGATGCCGTTATAGGTGAATTCCTTTTGCGCGAAATATTTCTGGTAGTCGGCAGGAAAATCCTGGATCAGGGTCCTCGTCAGCAGCGCGACGTCCCTGGCGCTGCTGGTATGCTGGGGCGCGCTCATTCCGTCGGACGAAGTGTAATGCGTGGCGCTCAAGCCCATTTTGCGGGCCATCTCATTCATGCGCGCGACGAAATTCTCCTCGCTTCCGCCGATGCCTTCTGCCAGGGTCAGGGTCGCGTCATTGCCGGACTGCACGATCATGCCGCGGATCAGATCCTCAACCTTGGCTGGTTTGCCCTGAGGCAGAAACGTGCGCGAGCCTTCGGCCTTGAATGCGCGGTCCGAAGGCGTCAACTCGTCGTCGAGTTTCAGCTTGCCATCCCTGAGCGCGGCAAAAACCAGATAGGCCGTCATAAGCTTGGTCAGGGAAGCCGGCTCGAGCTTGGCGTCCTCGTTGTGCCCGGCAAGCTTCACCCCGTTGGCCGCATCGATCAGGACATACGCCTTGGCCGTCAGGCTCGGCGGCGGAGGAACGTCTTGGGCAAGGGATGCCAATGGGAGACACAACATCAGGCAACAGAATTTTATCAATCTCATCTTGAACACCAGAATCGTTAACGAAACACTTTGATCGGCTGAATCTGCACGGCGTCCCGGACGCGGCGAATCATCCGGTCGGCTTCGTCCTCGCCGGAGAATGGCCCCAGACTGACCC
>JBAWGM010000152.1:0-9336 GCA_049592895.1 Thiobacillaceae bacterium
CTTCTGCACGCCGCGCTCGCCAAGGTGCGGCGCCGCGCGCGCGTCGGCATATTGTTCGATGCCTTATGGGACGACGCGTTCTGCTGTTCCCTGGTGCAAGGCATGGAGCAGGGCATCAGGCAGCCGATTGGCCAGGGCGAACTGAGATTCCATTCTACCCGTGCCTTCCCGGAAAACCCTTGCCGGACGGGCGCGCCCTCGATCGTCCGCAGCGTGACGGAAAAAGGCCGCTTGCGCATCAACGTCAGCGATCAGTTGGTGCTCAAGGCGTGTCGCTGGCTCCTTGTCGGCATCCATCCGGAACTGGAGATGTCGCAGTTCCTGACGGAAGTCGCGAAATTTTCGCATATCCCGCAGCTCGCGGGCACCGTGGAGTATTTGAATGAGCAGGGTTTGCCTGTCACGCTGGCCATTCTTGAGCGCTACACGGAAAACCAGGGAACTGCGCGCGACCATTTGGTCGATGATTTGGAGCGTCACCTCGACGAATGTCGCACCAGTCCAGAGTGTCTCCCGGATACTCGGCATGCGGGCCAGATCAGATTAATGACAACGCTGGGCTTGCGCACTGCGCAGTTTCACCAGGCCCTGGCCTTGCCTGACGAAGCCGGAGCATTCGGCACCGAATCCGTTAGTGCCAACGACGTCGCCGATTGGGTAAGTCAGGCGCGCCGGCGCTTGGATCTGGCACTCGATCTGCTGGGAATGCGTTTGCCTTATCTGCCGCATGGGATTCGACCGACAGCGGAAGCCTTGCTTGCGCTGCGGCCGAAGCTCTACCGGCGCGTTGTGCGTGCTGCTTCCATCAGAATCGAGGCGGTCAAGACGCGCTGCCATGGAGATTTTCACCTCGGCCAGGTATGGCTTGCCGAGAATGATTTCCTGCTCGCCAACTATGGCGGTGAGCCCGGCCATTCCTGGAGCCAGCGGCGGGAAAGGGACTGCCCGCTGCGCGACATCGCGGACATGTTGCTTTCCATTTCAGACACGGCGTCCACGGCGCTTGATCGGGTGGCGGGAGATTCGGCGCCAGTCGCCGAGCAGTTGCGGCCCCATGCGGCAGCATGGGAAACGCTGTTAGGCAAGGCTTTCTTGCGCAGCTACCGCAAGGCTATGGTGGGCCACGCGTTGCTGCTGCCCAATCACGCGACTGCGGCGGTATTGCTGAAGCTGTTTCTGGCAGACAAAGCCCTGGCCAGGCTGCACATTGAACTGGAGCGACGTGCAGGCACGCTGGATCACACGCTGCGGACGCTAATCGGAATCGCGCAGGACGAGTGACGTCATGCAGCGAATGCACAGTATGCCCTTCGGTGCCGAGCTCACACCCCAAGGAGTGCGCTTCCGCCTGTGGGCGCCGGCATGCAAGGCGGTGGCGCTGAGTCTGAACCAAGGGCAGCGCGAGTGCCTGCTGCCAATGCAGGCTGCCGGCGACGGCTGGTTCGAGCTCACCACCGACGCTGCGGGTGCGGGCAGCCGCTATCGCTTCGCCATCAGCGATCAGATGCGTGTGCCCGATCCGGCCTCGCGCTTCAGTCCGGATGACGTGCACCAGATGAGCGAGGTAATTGATCCCAGGTCGTTCGACTGGCACGACGCGGCTTGGCGCGGCAGGCCATGGCATGAAGCGGTGATTTATGAACTTCATGTTGGGGCATTTTCGGCCGAGGGAAGCTTCGCAGGCGTTGGTGAGCGCCTCGACTACCTGGCTAACCTGGGTATTACCTCAATCGAACTGATGCCGGTCGCGGATTTTCCCGGCAAGCGCGATTGGGGTTACGACGGCGCCCTCCTGTTTGCGCCCGACAGCAGCTACGGCCGCCCGGAGGACTTGAAGGCGCTGGTGCAGAGTGCTCACGCAAAAGGCCTGATGGTGATGCTCGACGTCGTGTTCAACCATTTCGGTCCGGAGGGTAATTATCTGCATCTGTATGCGCCACCGTTCTTCACCGGACGGTATCACACGCCATGGGGCGCAGCGCTCAATTTTGATGGGCCGGGCAGCGAGGTGGTAGGCAGTTTCTTCATCCACAATGCGCTGTACTGGCTGGAGGAGTACCACCTGGACGGGCTGAGGCTGGATGCGGTGCATGCCATCTTCGACTGCACGGCCCCGCACTTTCTGACGCAGTTGGCCGAGCGGGTACACCAGCGGTTCGATGCCGAACGCCACGTGCATCTGGTGCTGGAAAATGACGCCAACCAGGCCCGATACCTGTCGCGGGATGCGGCAGGCAAGCCGAGCCAGTATCACGCTCAATGGAACGATGACCTTCATCATGCCCTGCATCTGCTTGCTACCGGTGAAACTGACGGCTACTACGCAGACTATGCAGATGCGCCGGTCCGCCATCTCGGCCGCTGCCTGGCTGAGGGCTTCGCCTACCAGGGCGAGCCCTCACGTTGGCGCAGCGACAAACCGCGCGGCGAGCTCAGCGGCCAGCTTCCGCCCCAGGCATTTGTGGCCTTTCTGCAATGCCATGATCAGGTCGGCAATCGCGCCTTCGGTGAGCGGATCAACGTGTTGGCAGGTCGGGATGCGGTGCGGGCGTGTGCGGCAACCATACTGCTTGCCCCCTCCGTTCCGCTACTGTTCATGGGCGAGGAGTTTGCCGCACCGTTTCCATTTCTGTTCTTTTGTGATTTTGGTCCCGATCTGCGCGACGTGGTGACCGAGGGGCGGCGCCAGGAGTTCAGAAGTTTCGCCGGGTTTGCCGACCTTGCCTCGCGTGCCGCCATTCCGGACCCGAATGCGGAACTCAGCTTTCTGCATTCGAAACTGGATTGGGCGGCTTTGCGCGCCGACGAACAGGCTGCCCAGCTTGAATTCTACCGGCGCGTGCTGGCCATCCGGCGCAGCCTGATTGCGCCTCGTCTCGCTGGCATGGGCGGTGCGGCAGGCGAGTTTGAGCAGCTGCCGCCGCATGGTCTCCAGGTCAAT
Organism: Thiobacillaceae bacterium; assembly: GCA_049592895.1. Lineage (GTDB taxonomy): Bacteria > Pseudomonadota > Gammaproteobacteria > Burkholderiales > Thiobacillaceae > DASQBT01. The sequence goes on from JBAWGM010000152.1 coordinate 2,942, forward strand.
TGGAGGCTCGCAGACAGATCTGTGCTGCGACTGCTGGCGAATTTTTCCGACCAGGCCCTTGATCCGGCACCGGCCGTACGTGGACAGCTTGTCTTTTCGACCCCAGGGCGTGCATTGTCCAGCCTGAAACGCGGAAGACTGGAGCCCTGGACAGTGATCTGGTCGCTCGACTCGGACCCGACGCACGGCGGCGATGATGAACTCAGATCTCCTTGACCAACTGTGCGCCGCCTATGGCATGTTGCCGTCCTATTGCGACATCTGGGGCGAGGTGCATGTTACCGCGGAGCACACCAAGCGAGCTCTGCTGACAGCGATGGGCGTGGCGGCGGAGGATGACGCGGCAATTACGCGTTCTCTCCAATACATGACGCGGCGCGCCTGGGAGAGGCTGTTGCCGCCGGTGCAGGTGCTGCGCGAGACTGCCCGGCCCTACCGCATTGCCATGTCGATTCCGGCGCCCATCGAGGGGGAAGTCTGGCGCTGGCGTCTGATCCGGGAAACGGGAAGCGTCACGGAAGCCAATTTTGTCCCAGCCTCGCTCAAGCAGGCCGGGAGGCAGCACCTGGACGGGCAGGATTTCGTGCGTCGCATATTGGTTCTCGATCTGGGCCTGGCGCCGGGCTATCACCGTCTGACAGTTGAGCACGGCGAAGCGCTATCCGGCAGCATGTCACTCATCATTTCACCCAACAAGTGCTATGTGCCCGGCGCGATTCAGGGGAACGGCAGGGCATGGGGTATCTCGGCCCAATTGTACGGTGTTCGCTCGGAGCGCAACTGGGGCATGGGCGATTTCAGCGACCTGCGCGGCCTGATCGAGTTGTGCGCGGAAGAACACGGAAGCGCCGTATTGCTGAATCCTTTGCATGCGTTGTTCGCAGACATGCCGGAGCACGCGAGCCCATACAGTCCGTCAAGCCGCGTGTGCCTGAATATCCTGTATCTGGACGTCGAAGCCATTGCCGATTTTGCCGACTGCAATGAGGCGCAGAATCTGGTGCGCTCCGCGCCGTTCCAGGCACAGTTGCGGGCGCTGCGCGCCAGCGAACAAGTGGATTATCGTGGCGTCGCGGGCGCGAAGTTGAATGTACTTGCCCAGCTGTACGAGCACTTCCGGGCCCATCATCTTCTGCATGAAACAGGCCGAGGACGAGCTTTTCGCGCATTTCAGGGCAAACGGGGTGAGAACCTGCGCATGCTGGCGCTCCTTGAAACGCTGCAGGAGCATTTCCGCAAGCAGGACGACTCGATCTGGGGCTGGCCGGCCTGGCCGGAGGGCTATCAGGATCCGCAGGCCCCTGAGGTTGAGGCTTTCTGTGAAGCGCATCTGCAACGCGTTGAATTTTTCGAATACCTGCAATGGCAGGCGTTTGAGCAACTTGAGGCCGCCGGCACGCGCTCGTGGGAACTGGGCCTGGGTGTCGGCATCATGCAGGATCTGGCCGTGGGAGTCACGGAAGGCGGGGCAGCCACCTGGAGCCAGCGCGAGTTGTACGCGTTTTCCGCCAGTACCGGCGCGCCACCTGACGAGCTCAACCGGATCGGTCAGGACTGGGGCCTGCCGCCCTGGATTCCGCATCGTCTGGTCGATGCCGGCTACCAACCCTTCATCGACCTGCTGCGCACCAACATGCGCGCCGCTGGCGGCCTGCGCCTGGATCATGTGATGGGGCTGCAGCGGCTGTTCTGGGTGGCGCGCGGCGCGCCGCCAACGGAGGGCGCCTACGTTACCTATCCTTTCGACGACCTGCTGGGCATCCTGGCGCTGGAGAGCCAGCGCAATCGCTGTCTGGTAGTGGGTGAGGATCTGGGCACGGTGCCGGACGAGGTGCGCCATGCAATGGAGCAATGGGGCGTCATGTCGACCCGGCTGCTCTATTTCGAGCATAGCGACGATGGCGGCTTCAGGCGGCCAGGCGACTATCCGGTGCAGGCAATGGTTTCGGTCACCAATCACGATCTTGCGACCCTTGCCGGGTTTTGGCACGGTCTGGACCTGGAGTTGCGCGACAGGCTGCAACTCTATCCCACGGAGGAAGTCCGCAACCAGCAGGTGATCGCTCGCGCGGAGGAACGTGCGAAGCTGCTGGTTGCGCTGGAGAGCGAGGAACTCTTGCCGGCCGGCAGCAGCCTGCATCCGATGGCCTTTACGGAGATGACGCCCGAGCTTGCCCAAGCGGTTTATGCCTATCTGGCCAGCGCTCCGGCAAGAATGCTGATGCTGCCCCTGGAAGATGGTTTGGCCGTGCTCGAGCAACCCAATCTGCCCGGCACCACGGATCCGACCTATCCTTGCTGGCGCCGCAAGCTGCCACTGAATCTGGAAGCATGGCGCGGCAGCGAATATCTGAATGGCATTTTGCGGGTCCTGCGCGTGCAACGGCCAGTTGAGCGAGGGATTGTGCCAATCGGGGCCGATACGGCCGAAGGCGTGCGCCTGTGGATTCCGTGCGCGACCTATCGGCTGCAGCTCAACTGCGATTTCAGCCTGCGCCGGGCGACCGAACTGGTGGCTTATCTCGACGAGCTCGGCGTGAGCCACCTTTATCTTTCGCCTTTCCTCAAAGCGCGGCCGGGCAGCCGGCATGGCTACGACATCACGGATCACAGCAGCCTCAACCCGGAAATTGCCAGCGCCGAAGATTTTGAACAGTTTGTCGTTGCGCTCAGGCAGCATGGCATGGGTCTGATAATGGACATGGTGCCCAACCACATGGGCATCATGGGGGCCGATAACGCATGGTGGCTGGATGTGCTGGAGAACGGGCCGGCTTCAAGGTTCGCCGGCTATTTTGATATCGACTGGTATCCATTGACCCAGAGTATTCCGGGCACGGTACTTCTGCCGGTGCTGGGAGAGCATTACGGCACGGCCCTGGAGCGTGGCGACCTGAAGCTGAACTTCGATGCGCAGCGAGGTGAGTTCAGCGTCGTCTATTTCCAGCATCGCTTCCCCATCGATCCGCGTGAATATCCCCGCATACTGGGCTATGGCCTGGAGCGGCTGCAGGCTCGGTTGGGTGCCGAAGATCTGGTTCTGTTCGAGTTTCAGTCGCTGGTCACTGCTTTCAGCCACCTCCCGGCACGCGACGATACCGCGCCGCAGGCGATCGACGAGCGGGCTCGCGACAAGCAGGTTCACAAGCAGCACCTTGCCTCGCTGGTCACCGCAAGTGCCGACATTGCACGCTACATTGAGGAAAATACGGCGGAATTCAACGGCGAGACTGGCAGCGCAAAGCGCAAGGATCTGCTCCACGAATTGCTTCAGGTCCAGGCTTACCGGCTGGCTTACTGGCGCGTGGCAACGGATGAGATCAATTACCGCCGCTTCTTCGATATCAACGATCTGGCCGCACTGCGAATGGAAAATCCGGAGGTATTCTCTGCCACCCACGGTCTGGTGCGCGAGTTACTGGCGCGCGGCCAGGTAAATGGATTGCGCATCGACCACCCTGATGGCCTTTATGCCCCGCAGGAATACTTCGAGCGCCTGCAGGCCATGGCCGGGGCGCTTTCACCCTTTGGCAAGAGTGGGGCGAACGATTCCGGCAGCACGGTCAGTCCGCTTTACCTGGTGGTGGAAAAGATTCTCGCCGCTCATGAACACCTGCCGGAGAATTGGCCGGTTCATGGCACGACGGGTTACGATTTCGCAGCGCTTTGCAATGGCCTCTATGTAAACGGTGATGCGGAAGAGAAGCTGACCCGTATCCATTCGCACTTCACCCGCTCGCGCCCGATTCTTGACGTGCTGTTGCGCCATAACAAGCACCTCATTATGGAAACCGCGCTTGCCGGCGAGCTGCAGGTTCTCGCGACCCAGCTCACGCGCATTGCGAGGGAAAGCCGGGACACCTGCGATTTCACCCTCAACTCGCTGCGCAACGCATTGGCGGAAATCGTCGCCAGCTTTCCCGTCTATCGAACCTATATCAGCAGCCAGGGCATCTCGGCGGATGATGCGCGCCATATTGACTGGGCATTGAGCGTGGCCCAGAAGCACAGCCTGGTCGCTGACCCAAGCGTGTTCGACTTTGTGCGCGACGTATTCCTCAACACCCAGGGGCTGGCCCGGGGCGAAGCTTATCAGCAGTCGGTGATCAGCTTTGTCATGAAGTTCCAGCAGTACTCGAGCCCGGTCATGGCCAAGGCGATGGAGGACACCACGTTTTATGCTTATAACCGCCTGGTGTCGCTCAATGAGGTCGGCAGTGATCCGCAGCGCTTTGGCATCTCGCCGCAGTCATTTCATCACGTCAATCAGGTACGCGCCAAACACTGGCCGCACGCGATGCTGGCAAGTACCACCCATGACACCAAACGTTCAGAGGATGTAAGGGCGCGCATCAATGTCCTGTCTGAACTGCCGAATGAGTGGCGAGAGGCCGTGTCGCACTGGAGCAAGCTGAATCGCAGCAAGCGCCGGCGCCTGGACGATGGGACTGCTCCCTCACGCAGCGATGAATTCCTGCTGTACCAGACACTGCTCGGCATATGGCCGTTCGAGATGCCGGACGATACAGAACGTGAGCAACTGCGGCAGCGGCTGGAACAATACATGATCAAGGCAGTGCGCGAGGCCAAGCTTAACAGCTCCTGGGTCAACCCCAACGCGGACTATGAAAGCGCGACACTGCAATTCGTCGATGCGCTGCTGTCTGATGACCCGCACAATCTCTTTCTGCGCGATTTCCTGCCATTCCGGCAACGCGTTGCGCGTATTGGGATTTGGAACAGTCTGTCACAGCTTGTCCTCAAGCTGACGGCCCCGGGGGTACCCGATATCTACCAGGGCAACGAATTGTGGGACTACAGCCTGGTAGATCCCGACAGCCGACGGCCTGTGGATTATGAGAGACGCCTGACGGCGCTGCGCGAGGTCAAGGAGATGCACGCGTCCATCGGCGCGGAGGCCTGCCTGCGCAGGCTGCTGGAGGGTGCGGAGGATGGCCGGATCAAGCTCTATATAACATGGCAGACACTGCAGCATCGGCGCCGCAATGAGGCCTTGTTTCGTGACGGGGATTACCAGCCGCTCAAAGTGGAGGGCGTGAATTCGGAGCACCTGCTGGCCTTCGCACGCCGTCTCGATGGAGAAACGGCAATCACCATCGTCCCGCGTCTGCTCGGCAGTCTGGCCGGGCCCGTTGGGGAGTTTGCGGAACAAACTGATTATTGGTCTGAACACTGGATCGAACTGCCGGATCAGGTGGACTCAAGGCAATGGACCAATATCTACACGGCGAGGGAATCGGGCTCGGTCTTGGGGCCGTCGGGCGCAATTCTACCGCTTGGCGATCTGCTGGCGCCAGCGCCCATGGCGGTGCTGCAGGCGGAAGGGTAGTGCGCGCCGTCGGGCTCATCCTCTTGCAGATTCGAACGGTTCAGCGAGCCAGGGAAGAACATGCAGCGCTCCTTTGGCTTGCCTATGTGATCACTGCAAGCTTTGATCCTGGGCACGAGTCGCGTACATATACTGAGGATGTCCGGCAACAAGCTGGGGGCAGCAAATGGACAGTAGGGACGAACCCGGGCAGCGCCGGGAGGCCTTGATACTGCAGACCGGCAAGAGACTCGCACACCGGCTTGGCGGACGCCGGCCAGGGCTGTATGGCTCGGGGGGCTTGCGCGGGCGCCTGCTGGCCCGGGCGCTCGACGACACGAATCTGCGCACCCGCCTGTTTCGCTTCATCGATGTCTTACCCCAGCTTGCCGACAGCCGGGCGGTAGCCGGACACTTCCGCGCCTATCTGAACGACTGCGAGTTGGGGGGGCTGTGGGGCAGGGTGCTCAGACTGGGCGAGCAGCCCTGGTCCGCCTTCGCCGTGCGGCGCAGTGTGCAACGCCTGGCCCGGCAGTTTCTGGCGGAGGAGACCTCTGCGACGCTGGCGCGACTGATGGATGAGCTGCGCCCGCTGCCCGCCCGCGTCAGCCTTGACGCGGTGGGGGAGGCGGTGCTGAGCGAGGCCGAGGCGAATGTCTACCGCGATCGGGTGCTGCGGCTGATCGACTCGCTTGCCGGCGCGTCGAATGCCGATGTCTCCATCAAGCTCTCCGCCCTTACCCCGCGCTTCGACCCCATCGACCCGGAAGGCTCGGCGGCCCGTGTGTGGACGCGGCTTCATCCCATCGCCGGGGCGGCCCAGGCACGTGGCGTGGGGCTGACGGTGGACATGGAGCAGACCGAGCTTAAGCCGCTTACCCAGGCGATTTTCCTGCAGTTACCCCTAAGGTACCCGGATAGCGCATTCCGAACAGGCATCGCCCTGCAGGCCTATCTCAAGGACGCGACACCGGACCTGGAAATGCTCCTGGCCTTTGCGCGCGAGCACCAGCGGCGCGTCGCTGTACGCCTGGTGAAGGGGGCCTACTGGGACGCGGAGCAAGCC
>JBAWGM010000153.1:0-10898 GCA_049592895.1 Thiobacillaceae bacterium
TTCAGATAACCCAGGCCGGTGACATGCAGATCGTAGAATCTGGACTCAGACATAATGCTCTCCTTAAGAAATAAAAAAGGGGAGCACCTTCCCCGGAGGGAGTCGTGACTCCCCATGGGGTGGATAACACATTGACGTAATCCCAAGTCTTGCGACCGTCCGTTTACAGGGACTGAACGGCATTAAAGGGCAGCTCCTTACGGGAGGCCAATCGGGCTGCTTGAGCCAACAAATCAGTCTTTAGACTGCCAAACTCAATGAGGCTTGTCAATGGCAAGCTTGGTAGGCCAAGCGCCACGCTCTCCCCTGTGGTTTGAGACGGACGGGCGCGATATTGCCAGCACCCGGATGGCTCAGCGTAGCCGAGGACCCTGACATGCGCGGAAGTTCCTTGTACGGGTCGCCCTTCTGGCTGACCCGCCAATCGCCAGCCTTCCACGAAATTCGGCTGGTCGGGCATTAGTGTCGTTGAAGGCGTCTCGCTTAAATGGCCGGTGTGGTGCAGGGTGCTTACATTGACTCGACTCTCGGCCTGAATGGCCGCTTTTGTCAGCGACGAAGGCGGGTAATTTATTGGGTGGAAAAACAGCTTCCGAGCTTATGAGCACTGGGGCGCCAATGCGCGCGACACCGAGGATATGCGGTTGAGGTCGTCGCAAAGCCAGCCATAGCCGATGCGTTCTTGTTCCAGCCGCAGCCTGGGTTGAATGCGATTGAAACGGAGTTCGTCGTAGAGCGTAGCCTCCTCGATCGTGAGCCGGACGAGGTCATGGCGCGCGGGCTCGGGTTCCTCGCCCCATTGCGCTCGGTGGGCAAGCAGCGTCTCCCGGTCCATCAGGAACGAAGCCACATGAACAAAATGGCTGCGCAGTTGGTCGAGGATGGCGAAACCGTGGGTGTCGATGTCGCCCCAGTAGCGTAAGTCGCAGCCATGCAGCCACGCGGCGCGCGCCAGTGACTCCCAGCCATAGCCGGCACCAAAGATGACGATCGCTTTCTGCATCGGCGGGAAGGCCAGGAAATTGGTCTCGTTCTCGGTGATGAACACCCGCGCCAGCGGCAGCGCAAGCGCAGCAAAGCTCGCCGCGTCCAGGGTGATGTCAGGCAGGCCCTGGCAACCGGGCAGGATGCGCAGCTCCGGGTCAAGCAGCCGGAGACGGATACGGATCGGCTTGTCGAGGAAACCGTAACGGCGAGCGAACTGCGCCACCCCAGTCGCCGTGGCCTCGATGACCTCGGACGGCAAGGCCAAATCCAGCCATTCGGCCAGCACACCCCGGTGGGTCTCGATGAATTTGCTGTCCACACCCGGCGCGTCGACCTGGCGCAGGTATACGCGCGGGCGAGGATGGGCTTGCAGCCACGCGACGACGGCGAGCAGTCGTTCCCAGCGGTCGGCCAGCTCCAGCCCCTGAAGCGGGCGCCTGGTCAGCCACGCCAGCAGCGCCGGCTGCTCGGCGCCGGTCTGCTGCCAAAGCGCCCGGTAGCGCTCTGCCGCCCGAGTCTGCCCGATGAAGGCCAAGGCATTCTGCAGCGAGTCCACCCAGACGGCCGCCGGCAGCCGCTGCATCCCCTGAACCCGATGGTTCCACTCGCGCCAGTCGATCCGCACGTGGGGTGTGCCGGCTACGGCGTGCACCCACTGGCGCACCGCTTCGAAGTGATCGGACAGGTCGGCAGCGCTCGGTGCTTTCAGCGTCAGGCGCAGCGGCCAGGCGATGTCCTCCGAAACCGACGCGCGCAGCAATTCGCCGCGATCCCACAAGCGTTGGACCTGGGCGCGCAGGTCTGCCGAGGCGGTCCAGCTCATGACGCTACCCCACCGATGCTGGCTTTCTGCGCCCGGTACTCCTCGATGGTCAGGCAGCGCAGCCGCGAATCCCGCCCGCCCTCGTTGTGCACGAAGCCCACGCTGGCCACGAAGGGCTCGATGATGTGGATCTTCTGCAACGGCGTGACGATCAGCAACTGCAGGTTCAGTTGCTGGAACAAGCGCAGCCCGTATTGCGCCGACGCGTCCGAGCCACGCCCAAACGCCTCGTCGATGACCACGAAGCGAAAGGAGCGGGAACGCACCGCTCCCCATTCCAGACCGAACTGGTAAGCGAGGCTGGCTGCCAGCACCGTATAGGCCAGTTTTTCCTTCTGGCCGCCCGACTTGCCACCGGAATCCGAATAGTGTTCGTGTTCGGCGCCATCGGCACGCCAACGCTCGCTGGCCGAGAACAGGAACCAGTTGCGTACGTCGGTGACCTTGGCGGTCCAGCGCCGGTCAGCCTCCGACAGGCCCTCGCGCCCGCGGAAGCGGTCGATGATGCCCTTGACCTGCAGGAACTTGGCTTCCGCATACTGCTCGTCGGCCGATCCGGTGAGTGCACCCTCGGTGCAGGCGCGCAGATCCTGCTGGAAGTCCCGAATTTCTGCGTCGGGACTGGGCTGCGCCACCAGTTTGATGAAGCGTCCCGGGTTGTAGTCTATGGCCTGAAGCGACTGGTTGATGAAGTCGACGCGCTCCTTGATCGTTTCGCGCTCGCGTGCGAGTTGGGCATTAAAGTTGGCGATCTCGTTGATGGTGTTGACGTTGAGCAGTTCCTTGAAGCGCGCCTCGAATCGCGGCAGGTCATCGCGTTTCAAGCCGTCGAGCATTCGCTCATACTCACCCAGCGCCGCCAGGCTCACGTCCATCTCGACGGTTTCCGCCTTGAACTCGTTATTGAAAGCGGCCATGGCTTTGGTGATCTTCTCGCTCAGCCGTTTGAGCTTCAGATCCTCGGCATCGATGCGGTCCTGCAGCCACTTGCGCACCTCCTGCTCGCGGTTGTCGCATGATTCGACCGATAGCTGATGTTCGCCCAGCGCCTCGATGCGCCAGCCCTCCAGGCGCTCGATTTGGGGCGCGGCCAGCGGCATCGCATCACAGACGGCCCTCGCCTGGTCCCGCAGCTCCTGGGCCGCTTCGCACTTGCTCTTGATCTCTCCGCGTTTGCCGAGTGCGTCGCCCAGCTGGCGCTCGGCGTCGGCTAGCCCCTCCTGCGCCACCTTCAACTGCCGGGCCAACTCCTGCAAGGTATTGGATGCGGACTCCAGGCGCTTGCGCTCCTCGGCGAGCCCCGCGATCTCACGCGCCAGGCTCTGCCAGTCGATGTCCGCATAGCGCGTGAACTCCTCCAGCCTGGCCAGTGCATCCAGCCGACCCTCAAGTTGCTTGCGTGCTTGCTGGATCTCGGTGATGTGCTGCCCCAGCGCGGCAAGATGCCCCTCCAGGCGTTCGCGCTGGTCGAGCAGCGCACGCTTCTTGTCAGCATTGCTCCAGCCCAGCACATAGCGGCTGCGGTCGTCTATGCGGCTGCGGTCATCCTTCTCGTGGCGCCCGGTCGGGTCCTTGATCTGTCCGGCGCGCGTGATGGCGCGGGCCTCGCGGCGGAACTGCTCTGGGCTGTCGCAGCAGGCCACGTCGAAGCGACTGCGAAGCTCCTGCTCCAGCCACTCATAGTGGGGCGAATCCGGCTTGATGGCGAGCTTTCTCACCAGCGACTGCGGATGCAGGCTGGCGCCCTGCATGGCCTTCTTCGGCCTGACATGGAAGTAGACCAGGCGCGCGCCCAGGTGCTGGCGGTCCACCCACTCCGCCACCGCCTTGTAGTGCGCATCGGGCACCAAAAGCGCGAGGCCGAACCCGCGCAACAAGCGCTCGGCAGCGCCTTCCCAGTCGCGCTCATCTTCGCGCACTTGGATGAGCTCGCCCGCGAAGGGCAGTTCGTCCTCGACGATGGACAGTACCCCGCAAAGCGCCTCGCGGATACGGATCTGGGCGGCGTCGATGTTGCTCTTGCGGCGCTTGAGGCTGTCGATCTCCCCGGTCAAAGCCGTGTGCTCTTCTCGCCCCTTGCGGAAGGCAAAGTCCTCTTCGCGCTCGCGGTTGGTGAGGTCCACAATGCGCTCGCGCAGCGACTCGGCGCGCGAGGCGATGGACTGTTGCTGAGCGAGAAAGGCTGCTTCATCGGCCGGCGGTGCCTGGTCGATACGGGCAAGCAAGGCCGTGTGGCGCTCCGCCTTCTGCTGGCGTTGAACCTTGTCGGCCTCCTTGCGCCGAATCTCGGCGGCCAGTTGCTCCAACCGGTCACCACCGTTGTCGCGCAGGGCGCGATCCAGGTTGCTCACCTCGGCTCGCTCGGTGTCGCGCTGCGCGCTCAGGCGCTCGATCTGGGTGTCGTACCGGGCAGCACCCTCCGCCAGCAGGGCAACACGCCGGTCCAGCAGGTCGCCCTTGAGCCGGGCGAAGTATGGCCGCAGCGCATCGCGCCCGTCGCGAAAGCCCTGAATCTCTGCCACGAGCGCGGCGTGGCGCAGGCCGTCGGCCACCAGCGGCGTGAGCAACTCGACCTGTCGCTTGGCCTTGAGCACGGCCAGGTGGGCACGGTCCAGATCATCGAAGTGATGGATCAGCGCCTCGATGCGGCTGCCCACGTCAAAAGGCTCCAGCATGTGGCTGCGCACAAAGTCGGTGAGATTGCCGACCGACTTCATCGACACCGTCTGGTGGAACAGCTCCAGTGCCTGCTCGTGCTCGATGCCGAAGCGCCGGCGAAACCACGCCCCGTAGGGCGGGAAGCTGTCGAACAACTCACAGCCCGCGCTGCGCAGTTTCTTGCGCAAGGCGGTGATGTCGCTGCCGAAGCCGGCAAAGTCCTCAGCGATGGTCATGGAACGTTCGGCCGCCACGAACAGGCGCGCCGGTTGGCCCTGCGGATCTTTCAGCCAGAACACCTGGGCCAGCGTGACCGCCTGGTCGTAGCCCTCGTTGCGGAACACGCCCAGGATGACAGAGTAGCTAGACGCATCGCGCAACGCCACCGCACGCGCACTGCCCGTCACCTCGTTGCGCTCGCTCTTGTAGTGGCCAAGCACGTAGGAACGCAAGGTTCGCTCACGGGCATCCGCCCCGGCGGCCTTGTTGTAGGCCACGCGGTGCGCCGGCACCAGCAAGGTCGTGATGGCATCGACCAGTGTGGACTTGCCCGAGCCGATGTCGCCGGTGAGCAGGCCGTTGCGGCCGTCGAGTTCGTAGCGCCAGACGCGTTTGTCGAAGGTGCCCCAGTTGAGCACTTCCAGCCTTGCCAAGCGGAATCCCACCCGGCTGTCATCGGCCACGAAGTCCAGTGCAAACGTCGGCGCCTCAAGCATCGGCCGGCCCCTTGGCCTGTGCCGCAGCCGCTGCGCCGAAAAGCGCCGTGCGGTAGACCTCCAGCCGCGCATCGAACTCCGCCAGCCATTGCGCATCGACAAAGGCCTTGAGGATGCGCCGCACCTCGTAGTGCCCCCTGTCCTGCCCAACTTTCTGACCGCTGCCCGTCGCGGGTTTGAGTCGGCGCAGGAAACCCAGATCGACCACCTTGGAAATCGTCGCATCCACTTGGTCGACGAGCCGGGCCTCGTTCGTGCCATCAGGCAGAAACACCCGCATCAGCTCGGCGATCTCGTCGCGCGAGAGCACCAGACGGATATCGCCGCCGCCGGCATCGAACTCCGCCATGCGCTTGCGCAGCAGCGCGAGCATCAGGCTCACCTGATAGGACAGTGGCCGGCGCGCGACGAGCCTTGGCGCGTGCGGCCCACCCTCGGATTCTTCCTGATCCGGGCGGCTTTTTAGGAAGGCGTAGCCTTCGGCCTCGTCCAGCACCAGATCGAGCAGCAGCACCGCTGCCTGTTCCCTCACCCGCGCCTGCAAGCGCAAGAGGCTCGCCCACAGGCGCTCGTCGTCCTCGCGGTAGAGCACACCTTTGAGCAGGTGCACCAGCAGCGGAGACAGCTCGGGCACAGCCGGCAGGGCGCTGGGCTGGGCCTCAACGGAAGGGTTATCGTGCGCCGTGTCGTTCATCTTCTTCTCCCTCTCACGCCGCCGCTCAGCGCGTGAAGATCACGCGAGGCAGGCGGGCCAGGCGCTCGATCGGCTCGCCCCGTGCATCGTGGGACTGCCAGCGGATCGGTTCCTGCACGGCTTCGTCCACGACGGCACGCGGGTCATCGAAGGCACCACCGCTATCGCCGGCATGGGCCAGCTCCAGATAAGCCACCAGTTCGGCCAGGCCCTGGTGCAAGGGCTCGGCTTCCAGCAAGTCGCGCAGTGTGATCTGCGGCTGGTGGCGCAGTGCCCGTTGGATCGCTACGCGCAAGCGTCCCTTGTCCACCACGATCTGATCGAACAAACGCGCGGTGTCGATGTCGCCCTCGCCCGCATCGAGCACCAGTTCGGCCAGGCGCGGCTTCACGCTGGGCGTGAACAGCGGCCGCTCCAGCGGCAATTCGATGTCCGCGCCCATCGCGGCCATGGCCATCAAGCCATGCGCGGGCGGGGACTCGCGCAGCGCCAGCGCCTTGCTCTCGATGCCGTGCAACAGGTCCAGGATTCGGCGGTTCTCCAGAAAGGCCCGATCGTCCAGAAAGCGGCGCAGTTGCTGCGACAGTAGAGCCACGGTGCGCTGCGTGTGTTCGCCGGCTTCCAGCCAATCGTGGTGCACGCGGCGCGTGCGCGGCTCGGGCTTGAGCGCGGCCACAGGCGGCAAGGCCAGCACCTGATCGAGCCGCTCGGAGAGCTCCTCCTGCCGGCGGCTGGACATCAGGAAGTCCCAGAAGGCGCGAAAGCTGCGACCCTGGTCCGAGTCGCCGATGGCATCGCGCTCGCCCATGATCTCGTCGAGCAGGGCGCCCTTGCTGCCCTCCCACAGCGCGATCTTCTCGCGCACCTTGCGGTCGAGTTGGCGGAAGTTGTGCTCCACCTCGCGGAAGTCTGCCAGCAGCTCGCGCGCCAGTTGCTGGAACTGCAGGAAGCGGTCCTTGACCGCCGTGTCGTCCAAGAGCGGTACGTCGCCCGACAGCACACGAGCAATCTCGGCATCGAGCTCGTCGCGCTTCTTGCGCAGGTCCTCCACCCGCTTGATGGGGTCGGACTCGGTGCCGGCGCTGATCTGCTCCAGTAGCGCAAACAACGTCAGCAATCGCGACTCGGTGCCGACGAAGGGCCGCTCGGTCAGCGACGCCAGCCACGCGATGGCTTTCTCCGTGGCCGGCGTCAAGTCGAACTGCGCCTCATCCGTACCCGGTTTGTAGTACTTGCGCAGCCAGCCCTTGTCAGGGGCGGCCCAGTCGTTCAGGTACTCCTGCGCGCCCTTGGGGTAGGCGTCAGGGCCCAACTGCTCGCGCAGGGCAAAGAGTTCATCCTCCAACGCCTCGGCGAGATCCGCCTCGCTCATCACCCGCACATTGGGTACCACGAACACCCGGTAGAGGAAGCTCGCCACCAGCGGCGCGTGCGGCGAGGCCAAGAGCCGCCAGGCCGGATGGCGGTCGCGCAGGGTGGTGAGCGTAGCGTGGTCCAGGGACATCAGCGTTCAACCCTGACGCCGGTACACGGTGTCCTTGGCTACGCCCAGGTGCTGGGCGACCTGCTCGACGGAAACCCACGGTTCTGTGGTCATGGCGTCTGCGCGTGCCAACTGGAAGCGCCTCAAGAGGATGAAACCGGATGAAAGTCTAGCAGGCGAGATCGCGTTTCCCCAATGTGATCTGCGGCAGCGATGGACCGGCGCGCCATTGCAAGTCCCTTGCATGGCCTGCGTGCTGGAGCGGCGCGGTTCCGGACTTGCCTTCTCGGTGGATCAGCGCCTGAATCGTGTCGCGATCAACCAGGAGCCCCCGATGTTTGCTCGACTGCTCGATGAGCCTGCGGGCAGGCATGTAATATTGTCGAGGCTCTGCCCGCGCGCAACCCTAAGACGCCGTGAAATCGATACGCCGGCCCGAGGTGATGTATGATTTCCCGCCCATTTTAGTCCATTCGAAAGTGATATCCATTGCCAAACATCGCATCCGTCCTAAAAGAAGAAATTGCACGCGTTGCCCGCAAGGAGCTGCGCAACGAGACAGAGAAGCTGAAAAAGGCGTCAGTGCGCTACCGGTCAGAGATCGCCGCATTGAAGCGACGCATCGTGGCGCTGGAACAGCGCCTTGCTGGCAAGACCCGATCATCGGAACAGAAGATCACCAAGCAGCCAGCCCCTTTGCGGTTTTCGGCCAAGGGACTTAAGGCTCAAAGACAGCGGCTTGGCTTGTCAGCAGCCGATATGGGTGCCCTGATGAGGGTGTCCGCCCAGACCGTCTACAAGTGGGAAGCGGGCAAGTCCCGTCCTCGGCAACAGCAAATGGCAGCGATAGGCGTGGCCCGTAGGATGGGAAAGAGAGAGGCACAGGACCGGTTGGAACAGCTTGCGAAGTAGGCGGAGAGCGCGCGGAATCTCATCGCCGGCAATCTCTTGAGCGGCGCTTTGGCTTGGCTTTCCGCGAACACATGCGCCTTGATGGGAACAAGAATGACTGAACTTTACGATCTCATTGGCAGCAGCTACACCGTGCGGCGTCAGCCCGACCCCAGAATCGCACGCAGCATCCGCGCAGCCCTTGAGGGAACGCGCTCTGTTTTGAACGTGGGTGCCGGCGCTGGCTCCTATGAACCTCCCGATCTTGCCGTAATCGCAGTCGAACCCTCACGCCAAATGATTCGCCAGCGCACCAGCAGTACCCCGGTCGTGCAAGCGAGGGCTGAAAGCTTGCCCTTCAGGGATGACAGCTTTGGCGCGGCGATGGCTGTTCTGACGATCCAGCACTGGAACGACCGTAATCGGGGTCTCGATGAGTGCGCTCGCGTGGCCCGTCAACGGGTTGTGATACTGACCTGGGATCCTGCCTCGGAGGGTTTCTGGTTGGTACAGGACTATTTCCCGGAAATGCTGGCGCTTGACCGTCCGAAGTTTCCAATCATCGAGGAGCTTGGCGCAACGCCGGGACGGATTTCTGTCCAGGCCGTTCAGATCCCGGCCGACTGCGTGGATGGTTTTCTGGGGGCCTATTGGCGCCGGCCCCACGCGTATCTGGATGCGTCGGTTCGCGCTGGAATGTCTCCATTCTCATGCGCGTCCGACGTGGAAGCCCGCATTGCCCAGATCAGGAGCGACCTGGCATCCGGGGCATGGGAGCGCAAGCATGGCAAACTACTGGCGAGGGATAGCCTTGATATCGGCTATCGTCTGGTCACGGCAGAGTTGGATTGAGCCACACTGCGTCACCGTACCAGGTGAAAGGACTCAAAATGAAGAAGACCCTATTGTCATGGAGCAGCGGGAAGGATAGCGCATGGGCATTGCATGTCCTACGCAAGCGCGGCGACATAGAAATCGCGGGTCTGCTCTGTACGGTCAATCAGGCATTCGAGCGTGTCGCAATGCGTGCGGTGAGGATTGATCTGCTGCAACAAGAGGCCGACCATACTTGGACGAATGACGGAGTCGAGCCCGCTGTGCCCTGACAGTCACCCTTAGCGTTTTCGTCCAGAATCCGGTTCGAACTGCCTTCAATCACCGACCATGGATCCCGTTTCCCGTCGCATGGCTCATCTGGATATGGACGCCTTCTATGCGTCCGTGGAACTGCTGCGATATCCGGAACTTCGCGGCCAGCCCGTCGTAATTGGCGGCAGACGCGTGGATCAGCCCGTCATCGGCGGGGATGGGGTATGGCGTTTTGCCCGGCTGCGGGACTACCTGGGTCGAGGCGTGATCACGACTGCCACCTATGAAGCGCGGGCTCTCGGCGTCTTCTCTGCCATGGGCATCATGAAGGCCGCCAGGCTCGCCCCCGATGCGGTGCTGCTGCCGGTGGATTTCGATGCCTACCGACATTATTCCCGCCTGTTCAAGGCTGCCGTGGCTACCATCGCCCCGCAGATCGAGGACCGCGGGATCGACGAAATCTATATCGACCTAACCGAACTGCCCGCCGATTCCCTGACCCTCGCTCAACAGATCAAGCAGGCAGTAGGGGACGCCACCGGACTGTCTTGTTCCATCGGAATCGCCCCCAACAAATTGCTGGCCAAGATCTGCTCTGATCTGCACAAGCCCAATGGACTGACCCTGCTAAGAATGCAGGACATCCCAGAGCGCATCTGGCCTCTGCCGGTCAGCAAGATCAATGGCATCGGACCCAAGGCAACGGAGCGGCTGCGCGGCATGGGCATTCAGACCATCGGGGAACTGGCCAAGGCGGACCTCCTGGAACTGCAGGGGCAGTTTGGGCGCAATTACGGGCAATGGCTGGAAAGGGCCTCCCACGGCCTTGATGAGTCTCCCGTCGTCACCTACTCCGAGCCCAAGTCGATCAGTCGGGAGACCACCTTCGAGAATGACCTACACCCACAGCGCGATCGCCCTGCCCTCTCCGCCCTGTTCACGGCCCTGTGCACTCAGGTCGCGGGCGATCTCAAGCGCAAGGGTTACCGCGCACGCACGATCGGCATCAAGCTGCGCTTCGATGACTTCGAGACCGTCACGCGAGATCTCACCCTGCCAACGCCGACTGACGCCGCGGAGGTCATCCGCCGGTCAGCCGGTGAGTGCCTCAAGCGTGTTCCACTGACGCGGAAGATTCGGCTGCTCGGAGTGCGTGCTTCCAACCTTTGCCAAAGTGATGCAAGCGCACCGTGGGCAGAAGAGAACGCCTCACATCAGGGAGCGCTGCCTTTTTATGAATGACCACGAAGACTGATGAGTGGCGGTCTATGGGCCGACTCTTGCCACTTTTCGGCAGTCCTTCGGGTCAATGTGTGCTTCCAGAATTGGTGAGGGGCAGCCCACGATTCCCGAGGGACGCTCAGCTTTCGGAGCCCTATCCGTCAGCTACCGGAGGTCGAGCCGCCGCTCGCCAACTTGCCGTGATCTTCGGCTCCTCGGCCTGACCGGCCGTTGAGGGCTTGCTGCTTAGGCGACCGCACCTCTGCGCATTGCAGCCGTTCGAACATTCCCAACGAAAAAAATGTGGTAAGAGGACTGAGCGGCTACTTGTCGAAA
>JBAWGM010000154.1:0-10852 GCA_049592895.1 Thiobacillaceae bacterium
GGGCGCAGAACTGTCCTGTTCTGGGGCTGGGTCTCGGCGCTGCCGATTCCGCTGATGATCTGGTATGCCCCCACCTGGAACTGGATCGTGGCCGCCACCATCCTCCTCGGCGTCAATCAGGGCTTCACCTGGTCCATGACCCAGACATCGAAACTGGATCTGGCGCGCGGTGACCAGCGCGGCTTCGCCATCGGCGTCAATGAATTCTCGGGCTACGTGGGCGTGGCGGTGGCGGGCATCATTACCGCGTATCTTGCCGAGCACCTGGGGGCGCGCCTGGGCCTGCTGATCTTCGGCCTGACGGCGGTGGGCGCCGCCGGCCTCGCCACTCTGCTGTGGGTGCGGGAAACCCTGCCCTGGGCGCGCCTGGAAGCGGCGAAGCATGCGGCCAGCACCGGGCCCAGGCCGCGCTATCCGAAAAACGTTTCGGCCCAGCCCACCACCTGGGAAATGTTCACCCTCATGTCCTGGCGCGACCGGCGCCTGGCCGCCCTGTGCCAGGCGGGGCTGGTGGAGAAATTCGTCGATGCCTGGATGTGGGTCATCTACCCGGTGTGGCTCTACCAGCGCGGCGTGCCGCTTCCCCACATCGGCTGGATAGTGGGCAGCTATGGCCTAGTCTGGGGAGTGTCGCAGTTTTTTACCGGACGCCTGTCCGATCGCATCGGGCGCCTGAAGCCCATCGTATGGGGCATGCTGCTGTGCGGCGGCGGCGTGGGGCTGATGCCGCTGTTCCCGACCGAAGGCTGGCTGGCCGCAACCGCCGGGCTGTCTGGCCTGGGCATGGCCCTGCTCTATCCCAACCTGTCTGCCGCGGTGGCCGACATCGCCCACCCCGACTGGCGCGGCTCCGCGATCGGCATCTACCGCTTCTGGCGCGACTTCGGCTACGGCGTCGGCGCTCTGCTGCTCGGCCTGGTGGCGAGCTACACCGGCGCGCTGCAAGCCACCTTCTGGCTGGTTGCCGGGTCCATGGTCCTTTCTGCTCTTGTGGTCTGGCTGCTGGCCGAGGAGACTCTGCCCCGGCTCAACCCGGCAATCGCCTGAGACTCACCAAGGAAGATTATGAAACTGCGCGCCCTGCTCTTCGCCCTCGCCTTCACCCTGCCCCTGACTGTCCGCGCCGACGCCAATCCGGTGGTGCAGGAGGCGGTTGAAGCCTACATGGATTTCACCGAATACAGCAGCAGCCTGATTTGGCCGGAGCAAATCCCCGAGGAGGACTGGAAGCACTTGTTCCTCATCGACGCGCGCGATCCCGTCCAATACGCCCAGGGCCACATACCCGGCGCGATCAATATCGAATGGCGGCAAGCAGTGGCGCGCCGCAATGAAATTCCCAGGGATCGCATGGTGGTGGTCTATTGCAACTCCGGCTCGCTCTCCGCCCAGGCGGTGTTCGCCTTGCGCCTGCTGGGCTGGGACAACGTCAGGGTGCTGCAGGACGGCTACGAGGGCTGGAAAGCCAAGGGCGGCAAGCCGTAGGAGCGGCGTCCACGCCGCGAGTCCTTTATTCGCGCCTTGTGCGGCCGCGGCCCGGATGCCTTGCCTATAAATAGCCAATGGGCACGACTCCGCAACGCGAACGCTACCCTCCCATCGGCGATTACGGCTTCATCGCCGACTGCCACTCCTCGGCCCTGGTCTCGCGCTCGGGTTCGATCGACTGGTGCTGCATGCCCAGAATCGATTCCCGCACCTGTTTCGCCCGCCTGCTGGACTGGAAGATGGGCGGCTACTGCCAGCTCGCCCCGATCCGGGCATACACGAGTTCGCGCCGCTACCTGCCCGACACCATGGTGCTGGAAACCACCTTCCGCGCCGAAAGCGGACGCGCCCGCCTGCTCGACTGCTTCACCATGCGCCAAGGCGGCAAGCGGGCACCGCACCGCCAGCTGTTGCGCATCGTGGAGGGCCTGGAAGGCACGCTGGATTTCGCGCTGGATCTGGCGCCGGTGTTCGACTACGGGGCGATTCGCGCCTGGATCCGCGAGGCCGGGGACGGACAGTATACGGCCATCGGCGGCAGCGACGGCCTGCTCGTCTCCGGCGATTTCCCGCTGGCCATGAAGCACCGCCATCATCTGGTCGGCCATTGCCGGGTCGAACCGGGGCAGCGCGTGCATCTGTCCCTGATCTACATGCAGCCCGAGGACCTTGACCAGGCCAGCATAAATGTGCCGGAAACGCATGAGCTGGACCGGCGTCTGGACGAAACCATCGAGTGGTGGAAGGCATGGTCCGGCCGCACCCGATTGGCGAGCCCCTACGAGCAATGGGTGCGGCGTTCGGCGATAGTGCTGAAAGGGCTGACCCACGCACCCACCGGCGCCATCGCGGCCGCCAGCACCACGTCCCTGCCTGAGGCACCCGGCGGTCAACGCAACTGGGACTACCGCTATTCCTGGGTGCGGGACTCGGCGTTCACCGTGCGCTCGTTGGTGCAGCTCGGCCAAGCGCGCGAAGCCGATGCGTTCCGCCGCTTCGTCGAGCGCAGCGCGGCCGGCAGCGCGGACGAGATCCAGATCCTGTTTGGCGTCGGCGGCGAACGCCGGCTGCACGAAACATCCATCGCCGAACTGGAAGGCTATCGCGGCGCGGCGCCGGTGCGGCTCGGGAATGCTGCGGAGACCCAGCTCCAACTGGACGTGTATGGCGAATTGCTGAACCTGGCAGAAGGCTGGCACCAACTCGGTCATGCGCCTGACCATGATTACTGGACCTTCCTGGCCGAGCTGGTCAATGCGGCCGCGCGCAGGTGGCGCCGCGCTGACCGGGGGATCTGGGAAATACGCGGCAGGCCTCGCCATTTTGTACTGTCCAAGGCCATGTGCTGGTCAGCGCTGGACCGCGGTATCCGGCTGGCGCAGGAGACCCGGAACGAGGCTCCGCTGGATCGGTGGCGCCAGGCGCGGGATGCGGTGCGCCGGGCTGTCGAAGAAAACGGCTACGATCCGCGGCGCGGGGTGTTCATGCAGGCCTTCCGCCATCCCGAGCTGGATGCCTCGCTGCTGCTGCTGCCAACCTCGGGCCTGATCGACTACGAGGACGAGCGCATGGTCAGGACCGTCGATGCCATAGCCGAAGACCTGGCCGAAGACGGTCTGCTGCGCCGCTATGCAAGCGACAGCGACGGGCTGCGAGGACGCGAGGGCGTCTTCCTGCCCTGCAGCTTCTGGCTGGCGGAATGCCTGGCGCGCCAGAACCGCATCAGCGAGGCGCATGCTGTATTCCAGCGGGCGCTTTCAACCGGCAACGACCTGGGACTGTTCGCCGAAGAATACGACGTGGAAAACAGGGAAATGCTGGGAAATTTTCCCCAGGGGCTGACCCATCTTTCGCTCATCGCGGCGGCGGTGGCGCTGGCCGAGCGCGAGGACCCGACGAGCGCTTCGACCCGCGCCTGACAGCGCGACCGATGGCCGTCACTGCCTCAGTACGCACTTCTGATAGAGGTCCTTGAACGCGCCATCCGGATCGTACTTGCGTTTCAACGCTTGGTAGGCGGCCCCGCCGTAGAGGCGCCAAAACGTTTCCGGCTCGTAATAGGATTCGGAATAAAGCGACTTGATGCCGTTCAACTCGGCCACCTTGTGCTCCACCAGGCGGTTGTGATGGCCAAACGGGAAGGGTTCGCGGCGCCGCACCACGTCCCAGAAGCCGAAATTGACATACAGGGTGTCCGGGGCCAGCGGATACAAGGGGAAGCCCACATCTGCACGGCGCGCCCGGACCGGACACAGCCACACCGGCAGAATGCCGATCTCCTTGAGCAGGAAATCGAGGAACGCCGGCGCATCAGCGATCGGAATGTCGACGTCCTGAATCACCGATTCCGGGTGCAGCCCGCGCAGGCGGTCGATGGCGCGGGTGACGCCCCAGCGGCTGTTGAGGCGCATCAGCCGGGTGTAGAACAGGGAATTGAGCCGCTTGCGCCCGGCCAGGCGGCGAATCAGCGGATGCTGCATGCCGAAATTCCTGGAGCACCAGAACCAGTCGGCGTCCCAGCGCCAGATGAAGTCGCGCAGCGTGAGGTAATCCTCCGCGCGCTCGCGCAGGCTGCGGTAGTGGATATGCTCGTAGCTGTAATCGCTCAGGTAGGGTGCGGCGTCGCTGAAACGGCTCTCGGTGATCACCAGGTCATCGGCGCCGAACACGACCCCGTCCACGAAGTCCGCGTCGCCCTCGCAGCGGGCTTGCAGGTCGCGCAGGCACTCGACAGGATCGCTGTGGCGCGTGTGGTTAAGCCGGACATAGGGCCTCACCGGCACCGCCAGGGCCCGGAGCTTGAGCACATAGCCCAGGGTGCCGTAGGAATTGGGAAAGCCGTAGAACAGGTCACGGTATTCATTGTCCGGGGTGGCGTTGACCACCCGTCCGTCGGCGAGCAGGATTTCCAGCGCGAGCAGGGATTCGTGTACCAGGCCGAACTTGAACGACGAGGCCTCGATGCCCACCCCGGCGGCCGCGCCGCCTATGGTGATGGACTTGAGCTGCGGAACCACCGCCGGCATCACCCCCCGCGCCAGCATGGCATCAACCAGCTTGGCGTAGGGGGTCATGCCTTCGACGTCCACCCAGCCTTCGGCCGCATCGACTTCCAGCACGTCATCAAAAGCGCGCACGTCCAGTTTCTGCTTTCGCGCGTCGCGCCGGTCGCGGAACAGATTCGAAGTGTCCTTCGCCAGCCCCAGGTGCATCTCGCCTGCGCGCGATCGCAGTTGCGCGATCAGCCGCTCTACCTTGTCGGCGTGGCTCATGGCCACGACGGGTACAGAAACGCGCGGCTCATCGGATAGTTTTCGCGTGTGATATTGCCCTTGCTGAACACGATCTGGAACAGATGGGTGCGACTTCGCGGCGAGCGGAACAGTTCGGCACAAGACCACAGATAGGTGCGCCACTTGCGCCGGAACGCCTCGTCGAAGCGCTTGGGATCGAGCGCCGATATCTCGGGCCAGCGCGCATCGAAGCGCGCAGCCCACTCGTCCAGGGTCAGCGCGTAGTGGCGGCGCAGGTTTTCCACGTCGACGATTTCCAGTCCGCAAGCCTCCATTGCGGACAGGGTCTGCGACAGACTGGGAATCCAGCCGCCGGGGAAGATGTGTTTGCGTATGTAGAACTCGGTTCCCGAGACGCCGACATGGCCGATGAAATGCAGCACCCCCAGGCCGCCGGGCTTGAGCGCATCGGCGTGGGCGCGCACCACCTCCAGTAGCTGGTCGCGGCCGGCATGTTCCAGCACGCCAATCGACACCACCTTGTCGTACTGGCCAGGAAACTCGCGAAAGTCAGCTTCGATCACCTGCAGCTTTTCCGCCTGTCCGCGGCGCGCGATTTCCTGGCGCAGCCAGTCGACCTGTTCGGCGGTGGTGTTGATCCCCGTGCCGAATGCGCCGTAGTGATCGAGCGCGTGAAACATGAATCCGCCGAAGCCGCAGCCGATATCGACAAACCGCTCGCCCGGCGCGAGCCGGATCTTTCGCGCCACGTGGTCGAGCTTGTTGCGCTGCGCTTCCTCGACCGTCCGGGTGCCTTCCTTCCAGTAGCCGCAGGTGTACATCATGGACGGCAAGTCGAGCCACAGGCGGTAAAACTCGCTGCCCAGCGCATAGTGAAAGCGCGCGTTGGCCTTGGCCTGGGAAGTGGAACGGTTGGAGAAGCGCAGCTCGTGCCAGGTGTTGCGCAGCCTGAGCAGGCCCTTGGGCGAGCCGCCATTCACGCCCATGTCCAGGGCCGCGCGGACGCACAGGGCGAGGCTGCCGTCGACATCCACATCGCCGCGGAAGTAGGACTCCAGCAGGCCCACGTGGCGAAACAGGGCGATACTCCGCAGCGCGCGGCGGTTGCGAAAAATCAGGGTAAATTCCGGTTCGCCCTCCCGGTTCTGGAAAAGTGAACCATCGACGAATACGACGCGAAACCCTACCTCCGTGCGAGGTCCGATCCGGCTGAGGAACTCACGCAGTGCGCGGGACATGGCGTCGCGGCATTAGCGTAAGCGTCGCAAGATGACCCGGCGGATCCCCTCGCCCGATGCTCTGAAACCCCCTCACCCGGCCTACCGGCAACCCCCTCCCCCTCCAAGGGGGAGAGGGGTTGGGGGTGAGGGGGTTTGACGCAAGCGTCGGGTCAGGGAAACGATCAGGACGGTTGCGACGATTCATGATTCAGGGTGGCGCGCCATGACCGTTAGTCGAACACCACGGTCTTGTTGGCGTACACCAGCACCCGGTTGTCGATATGCCATCTGACCGCGCGCGACAGCACGATCTTCTCCAGGTCGGCGCCCTTCCGCACCAGATCCTCCAGCGAATCGCGGTGGGAAATCCGCGCCACGTCCTGCTCGATGATGGGGCCGTCGTCAAGCGCTTCGGTCACGTAGTGGCTGGTTGCGCCGATCAGTTTAACCCCGCGCTCGAACGCGCGGTGATAGGGCTTGGCGCCATGGAATGCCGGCAGGAAGGAATGGTGGATGTTGATGATGCGATTGGGATAGTGGTGAATGAAATCCGCCGACAGCACCTGCATGTAGCGCGCCAGCACCATGAAGTCCGCGCCCACGTCGCGCAGGATGGCCATCTGTATCTTTTCCGCCTCGGCCTTGTTGTCCCGTTCAACCTGGACGTGCTGAAAGGGAACGCCATAGGTATCCGCCAGCCAGCGGGTGTCCTCGTGATTGCTCAGGATGATGGGAATCTCGCAGTACAGCTCGCCGCTCTGGTAGCGATACAGCAGGTCCGCCAGACAATGGTCGAGCTTGGACACGAACACCGCCATCTGTGTTTTTCGGCCTGATTCGGCCAGCCGCCAGTGCATGGCGAATCGCGCGGCAATGGGCGCAAAGCCCGCGGCAAATTCCTCCAGCGGCAGGGAAAATCCGTGCAGATCCCACTCCACCCGCATGAGAAACAGCTTCAGTTCCGCATCCTGGTGCTGGTCCGCATGCAGAATGTTGGCGTTGTGGTTGAGCAGGAAGTTGGCGATCGCCGCCACCAGGCCTTTCTGGTCGGGGCAGGAAATGAGCAGTACGGCAGTGTGTTTCATGAACGCGCGTGTGTTTTTCCATCCATCGCAGAAGACTTGGAACCGGCGTCTGTATGCGATGTGGGTGCTGTGATTGGCCAGATGATAGCGGCAAACCCGCCGCTTGCCCTCATGCGCCCCGGCCTCGAAACAATGTTTGCGTACCGCACGGACCGGTAAATCCCTCTCGCAACCGCTCTGCTATCGAAACTATTGATTCAGACCACGACTTTTCTTATGTCTGGCCAGGAAAGACCGGGCCTGGCAGGCAGAATCATCGCCCCGCGCCTTATAAAGATAACGCACCTGATTGATTAATAACAATTGAAGCACTCGCTGAAACACGGCTGCTTGCCCGACCCTGTTTTTCCTCCTGCGTTAAGCTCCTGATTATCATCAGGCTTTAATTTATTACCGTTTTTTTACTTGCAAGCCTCCTGCTGCTTACTACAATTTGTGTTTCAACGCTTATCCAGCCACAACAACTTGTGTAGAAAGCCATGCATAAGCTGTGGATAAGCGGTGTGATTCCCAAATCATAAAGAGATAGAGGAGATCTACATGCAAATCGGTGCTTCCGTCCCCGTTGAATCCGCCATTCCCATGAGCCCCGCCGCGCCCACCGGCACGCCCCAGACCGACAGCCGTTACGCCGACTACAAGATCATCCGCCGCAACGGGGCGGTGGTCGGGTTCGCGCCGGGCAAGATCGCCATCGCCCTGACCAAGGCCTTCATTGCCGTGCAGGGCGGCCAAGCCGCCGCCTCTGCCCGGATCCGCGAACGGGTGGAGTCGCTTACCGCTCAGGTGGTCGGTGCCCTGCTGCGCCACCAGCCGCATGGCGGCACCTTCCATATCGAGGACATCCAGGACCAGGTCGAGCTGGCGCTGATGCGTTCCGGCGAGCATGAAGTGGCGCGCGCCTACGTGTTGTACCGGGAAAAACGCTCCGCCGAACGCGCAGCGCAGAAGCTCTCCGGAGCAAAGGCGCAGACCCTTAACGTAATCGAGGACGGCGAGCGCAAGCCCCTGGACATGGGCCGCCTGTCGAGTCTCATCGGCGCCGCCTGCGAAGGCCTGGGCGAGGACGTGCGGCCTGAGCCCATCCTGCAGACCGTGATGCGCGACCTGTACGACGGCGTGCCGATGGAGGAAGTGGAAAAGGCCCTGATCCTGGCGGCGCGCGCCGGCATCGAGCAGGACCCGGCCTATTCCTTCGTCACCGCCCGCCTGCTGCTCAACTCGATCCGCCACGAAGTGCTGGGCCATGCGGTCAGCCAGGCCGACATGGCCACCGAGTACGCGCACTATTTCCCCGCCTACATCAAAAAAGGCATGGATGCGGAACTGCTCGACGAGCGCCTGGGCCAGTACGACCTGAAGCGCCTCGGCGCCGTGCTCGATTCCAGCCGCGACCTCAATTTCGGCTACCTCGGCCTGCAGACCCTGTACGACCGCTACTTCCTGCACATCGAGGAGCACCGCATCGAACTGCCGCAGGCCTTCTTCATGCGCGTGGCCATGGGCCTGGCGCTGAATGAGATCAATCGCGAGGCGCGCGCCATCGAGTTCTACAACGTGCTATCCAACTTCGACTTCATGTCGTCCACGCCGACCCTCTTCAACGCCGGCACCCGCCACAGCCAACTGTCGTCCTGCTATCTCACCACGGTGACCGACGACCTCGACGGCATCTATCAGGCGATCAAGGAAAACGCCATGCTGCAGAAGTACGCCGGCGGGCTGGGCAACGACTGGACCCCGATCCGCGCGCTCGGCAGCCGCATCAAGGGCACCAACGGCAAGTCGCAGGGCGTGGTGCCGTTCCTGAAAGTGGTCAACGACACCGCGGTGGCGGTCAACCAGGGCGGCAAGCGAAAAGGCGCCGTGTGCGCCTACCTGGAAACCTGGCACCTGGACATCGAGGAATTCCTGGAGTTGCGCAAGAACACCGGCGACGACCGGCGCCGCACCCACGACATGAACACCGCCAACTGGATTCCCGACCTGTTCATGAAGCGGGTGATGGAGGGCGGCGAGTGGACCCTGTTCTCGCCCAACGACTGCCCCGATCTGCACGACAAGGTCGGCCGCGCCTTCGAGGAAGCCTATGTGCGCTACGAGGAGAAGGCCGCGCACGGCGAGATCAAGGTATTCCGCAAACTGCCCGCGACCCAGATGTGGCGCAAGATGCTCTCCATGCTGTTCGAGACCGGCCATCCCTGGATCACGTTCAAGGACCCGTGCAACATCCGCAGCCCGCAGCAGCATGCCGGCGTGGTGCACAGTTCCAACCTGTGCACCGAGATCACGCTCAATACCAGCGATACGGAAATTGCGGTGTGCAACCTAGGCTCGGTCAACCTAGTGAACCACTTGAGACCAGTCCTGAGCGAAACCGAAGGCAAGGAACATATTGCGCTCGACCTGGACAAGCTACGGGAGACCATCGCCACCGCAATGCGCATGCTCGACAACGTGATCGACGTGAACTACTACGCCGTCGGCAAGGCGCACGATTCCAACGTCAAGCACCGCCCCGTCGGGCTGGGGATCATGGGCTTCCAGGACGCGCTGCAGATGCTGCGCGTGCCCTATGCCTCCGACGCCGCGGTGGAATTCGCCGACCGTTCCATGGAAGCCGTGGCCTATTACGCCTACTGGGCGTCTACCGAACTGGCCGCCGAACGCGGCCGCTACTCGAGCTACACCGGCAGCCTGTGGGACCGCGGCATCCTGCCGCACGAGTCGATCAAGCTGCTGAGCGAACAGCGCGGCGGCTATCTGGAATGCGACACCTCCACCACCCTGGACTGGGAAGCCCTGCGCCAGCAGATCGCCACGCACGGCATGCGCAACTCCAACTGCCTGGCCATCGCACCCACCGCCACCATCGCCAACATCGTCGGCGTAAGCGCAAGCATCGAGCCCACCTACCAGAACATCTACGTCAAATCCAATCTGTCGGGCGAATTCACCGTCGCCAACAAATACCTGGTGAATGATCTGAAGGCGCTCAATCTGTGGGACGAGGTCATGGTCGCCGACATGAAGTACTTCGACGGCTCGCTGGCGAAAATCGACCGCATCCCGGCCGAGGTGCGCGCACTCTATGCCACCGCATTCGAGATCGAACCAAAGTGGCTGGTGGAAGCCGCCTCCCGCCGGCAGAAATGGATAGACCAGGCGCAAAGCCTCAACATCTACATGGCCGGCGCCTCGGGCAAGAAGCTCGACGACACCTACAAGCTCGCCTGGCTGCGGGGCTTGAAGACCACGTATTACCTGCGGACCCTGGGGGCGACTTCTGCCGAGAAATCCACCGGGCGTGGCGGCGAGTTGAATGCAGTCAATTCGGCGGGCGGCAGCACGCTGGCGGCGGCTGCGGAGCCGGCAACCGAAGTGAAGTTTTGTTCGATTGATGATCCGACGTGCGAGGCATGTCAGTGATGCAAGATCGATTCTCCCCTCGCCCTGCTTGCGGGGAGAGGGGCAGGGGTGAGGGGCAAGCGCCCCAATCCTTGCCGGTGCTCTCTATGTCCAACCGTAAGTTGGCCGGGGGTAGCCCGGCGGCTAGTTACTTTTCTTGCTTCGCCAAGAAAAGTAACCAAAAGAAGGCGAACCCCCTTCGCTGGCCTTCGGCTTCCCGCAGACGACAGGCTCAAGCCGGGCAATGCGGAAACTTGCTTTGCCTTGATTTCGAAGGAAGCGAAGCTCGACCATCCGCATTGCCCGGCTTGAGCCTGCCGTCTGCGGCAGCTTCAGAGGGGGGAAGACAGCCCGCACGACTTATCTCTCTCCCCTCTCCCCGCCTGCGGGGAGAGGG
>JBAWGM010000155.1:0-1895 GCA_049592895.1 Thiobacillaceae bacterium
GCTCGGAAGCCAAGATGCCATCGAGTTTGTTAAGGAAACCTGGCGCGTCTTTGATCTCGCGCAGCAGGTTCAAGTCGGCATCCATCGTGGACTCAGGGGAGCTAGTGTAGCGACCTTTAAGGCTGGAAAAGAAAAACCAGCGGCCGATGGCCTTTTGCAGCTGATGCTCGGGGACCTGGCAACGAATGCGGCCGATCAAGTAGAAGGCATAGGCATAGAGCAAGGCATTTTGGGATGAGATCATCTCTCCACTGCGGAAGCCCGCACCGATCAGGGCACTCAGGAACTGGTGCCAGTAGGTCAGGTTCAGAACCTGCATCTGGGCATCCTTGAGAACATCAAACTGGGCCTCCCGACGTTCGGGGGAATAGGTGCCTGTGTCCACATCCTTGCCTCGCAGGACCTGGTAGACACTCTTGAGGCGGCCTCGCTCGAAACCCAAGGCGATGGCTACGCGCAAGAGCTGATCCGGGTCAGGCTGTATGAAATGGTTGAAGGGGGAAGGACTGGCATCGGGGGCAGGCGGCTGCCGTGAGGAGCGGCAGAATTGTTCCAAATTGTGGCGGCCTTCGTCCCAGAATACCGACAGAAGGGTGAGGATAAAGTCGGCCTGGTTGAGCTTGACCCCTTCGCTGTTGATACGGACGAAGATGTCGGCCACCTGCTCCTCGTCAACCGTTGGGGCGATCTCCAAAGCGGTGAAGGGGTATTTTTGCAGGTCGAACAGGCGATCGAGGTTGTGGCTTATGCCCTCTTCCTCTTCGTCTGTCAGCGTTGCCTTGGAAGCGAGCTGGGCGATGAAATCATTAACCAGCTTGCGGCTAGATTTCCCCGATGACCAAAAAACCGAGATGTTGGGAATCCATTCCGGGTCCTTGCGGATGGCGGCGTCGGCTACATCAAACTTGCCATCACGAGGCCGGAAAGCAATTTCAATCTGACGTTCCTTGTAGTCTTCGTCGAAAACACGCTTGCATCGGAAAACCGCAAACAGTGAGGTTAAGCGCTGTTGACCGTCAACGATGAGGCGGGAGGGAAGCCCCGCTTGGCCGTCTTGGTCATCGGGGCTCTTGCTTTTTCAACTTTCGGAAAGGAGTCAATCATGCGCATCCTGCGTGATCCAACCTCAACAAGCAGCATTGCCGATCCCGACATTCGCGGCCTGGTCGAGCAGCGATTCGCCGAAATATGTGCAGGGGAAACCTACGACTACGACCTGCACGGCCACATGATCGTGGTCGAACCCGGCGACAGCGCGGACGCCCTTGAGAAGGAGAGCAAGGTGATGGATGTTCCACCCCGTGTCCTTCGTGATTCTCTCCTCACAGATCGGGCATTTCCCGTCTTGATCCAACCAAAGTCGGATCAGCCGCTTTCGATCCTTGAGGTCGCCCACCGTCTTGAAGCCTGTTCGCTCCTCGAAATAGGTTTCCCACTCAGGATCAAACGGGTTCGCTTCACCACGGATCTTTATGTGTCGCTTGATCCGGGTATCAGACGCCCGTCGCAGTTCTGCAAGGCGAGGATTTCCCAACGGTGAGACCTCACCGGTTTCGACGCCAAACACCCAAGAGCGGTTGCGGGATACGTGAAAATACCGCTCACGTATCCATTGGCCGTTCTTGTTCGGGTGCCGCCGTTTTGCCCATCGCCACAACGCCCGCCATACATCACGGTCTAAAGAAGCAAAGGTTCTTTTCGCTACCACATGCCGGTGAAAATTGCTCCACCCTTGAATGACAGGATTGAGCAACTTGATCAACACGGCCTGTTTTGCCGTCTTGTTACCCTTGATGACATCCCGAATC
Source organism: Thiobacillaceae bacterium (assembly GCA_049592895.1). Taxonomy (GTDB): domain Bacteria; phylum Pseudomonadota; class Gammaproteobacteria; order Burkholderiales; family Thiobacillaceae; genus DASQBT01. The sequence continues at coordinate 1,809 of JBAWGM010000155.1, forward strand.
TTTTCCACGCAGTTCTGATAGCTTCTTGCTGAAGGTTGCCTTCGTCGTCCACCAGCACAGCGCCACACTTGGGACATGAGGCATAGG
>JBAWGM010000156.1:0-21643 GCA_049592895.1 Thiobacillaceae bacterium
CCCCAAACCCTCTCCCCATTGCATGGGGCGAGGGAATCGCCCCTCACCCGTGCCTCACTCCCCGCGTGCGGGGAGAGGGAACAGGCATCGCCTCAGATCAGCACCAACCGCTCAATGACGTACAACATCGCCGCAATCAACACGAAAATAAACAAGAAGCGCAATCCGCGCATAGCCCGGTCCAGATAGCGCCGCTCACGGGTAAACACCCAGGCCAACACCAGACTGCCGACGACGCCCAGGGTCAGAACGAGAAGCAGCCGCAGGATCACCATGCTGGCGACAATCCGGAGCCAGTGGGTTTATGCCCGATCTCAGGCAAGCTGGGCATGCCAGCGGGCCAGCGCTTCCGGGGCCTCTTCCACTTGCTGGAAACTGACCATTTCCCAGGCTTCCTGGTCAGCGAGCAGTGCGCGCAATAGCTGATTGTTGAGGGCGTGGCCGGATTTGTAGGCGTGGAAGCTGCCGATGATGGGCTTGCCCAGCACGTAGAGATCGCCGATGGCGTCGAGCACCTTGTGTTTGACGAATTCGTCGTCGTAACGCAGACCGTCGCTGTTGAGCACGCGGTATTCGTCCATCACGATGGCGTTGTCCAGCGAGCCGCCCAGCGCCAGGCCGCTGTTGCGCAGCGTTTCGACTTCATGCGAAAAGCCGAAGGTTCGTGCGCGCGCAATTTCTTTTGTGTAGGACGTTTCGGCAAAATCGATCACCACCCGATTGCCGCTTTTCTCAAACACCGGATGGTCGAAATCGATGCCGAACTCGAGGCGGAAGCCGTTATAGGGACTGAGGCTGACGTGCTTGTCGCCGTCCCTGACTTCCACATGCTTTTTCACCCGGATGTATTGCTTCGCTGCGTTCTGTTCTTCCAGGCCCGCGGACTGGAGCAGGAACACGAAGGGCGCGGCGGAACCGTCCATGATGGGCACTTCCGGGCCGGTCAGGTCGATCACGAGATTGTCTATGCCGAGGCCCGCCAGCGCGGACAGCAGGTGCTCGACCGTGGAAACCTTGGCGCCGGGACCTTCCAGGGCGGAACAGAGTCGCGTATCAGTGACGCGATAGGGATCGACCGGAATATCTACCGGCGGATCGCAATCCACGCGACGGAACAGGATGCCCGTATTGGGCGCGGCGGGGCGCAAGGTCATCTCGACCTTGATGCCCGAGTGCAGACCCACGCCGGTGGTCTTGATCTGGGACTTGATGGTGCGCTGCTTGATCATACGATGGCACGTGCCGTCAGTGAATAATGGAATACTAATATTCTAGCCTGTTTAGCGGGGCCGGGCGTCCTTTCAGGACATTGCCTCACCGCCCGAGTTCCTCGCTGCTGCCCGGGCGGGCGGTTCCTCCCCCGGAGAGTGAGAGGAAAGGAACTGCGGCCGCCGGACTCAGTCGGCCTGCTTTCTGAGGAACGCCGGAATGTCCAGCATCTCCACCCCGGAGTCCACCATTGCCTGCACCGCGCGCTCGCGCCGGCCGCGGATGACGCTGGGCATGCCATCCTCGGCCTGGGCGTTGATCGGCACATCGTAGGTGCCGGTGCGCACGACCTGCATGGGCTTGGCTTGCTGCTGGCGCGACACCGGGCTGCCGAGGCCGGTGGCGACCATGGTGACCCGCAGCCGGTCCTCCATGCTTTCATCGATCACCTGGCCGACAATGACCGTGGCCTCGTCGGCGGTGAAACCCTGGATGGTGGTCATGACTTCGTTCACTTCGCGCATCTTGACGGTGCTGGACGCGGTGATATTGACCAGCACGCCGCGCGCGCCGCTCAGGTTGACGTCCTCCAGCAGCGGGCTGGCCACGGCCTGCTCGGCGGCCAGGCGGGCGCGCTGATCGCCGGTGGCCTGGGCCGAACCCATCATGGCCATGCCCATCTCGCTCATCACGGTGCGCACGTCGGCAAAGTCGACATTGACCAGGCCGGGGCAGTTGATCACCTCCGCGATGCCTGCCACCGCCCCGTGCAGCACATTGTTGGCGGCCTTGAAAGCGTCAAGCATGGAGACATCCTCGCCCAGCACCTGCATGAGCTTGTCGTTGGGAATAATGATGAGGGAATCGACATGACGGGCCAGCGCTTCGATACCCGCATTGGCGACGCGCACCCGCTTGCCTTCAAAGGTGAACGGCTTGGTCACTACCGCCACGGTCAGAATGCCGAGTTCCTTGGCCACCTCGGCCACCACCGGCGCGGCCCCGGTACCGGTTCCCCCGCCCATGCCGGCAGTGATGAACAGCATGTCTGCGCCGTCGATCATTTCGGCGATGCGCTCGCGGTCCTCCAGCGCCGCTTCCCGCCCCGTTTCGGGGTTGGCCCCGGCGCCCAGGCCCTTGGTCACGGCGGTGCCAAGCTGAAGCTGGGTCTTGGCCTGGTTGCGGTTGAGCGCCTGGGCATCGGTGTTGATGGCGATAAATTCCACCCCGCCGAGCGCCGAGTCGATCATGTGATCCACGGCGTTGCCGCCGCATCCACCGACGCCTATCACCTTGATGATGGCATCCTGGGTTTCTGCATCCATCAGTTCAAACATTTTTCTCTCCTTTGTTACGACGAAACAAACAGCACCAGAAAGCTCCCGGCGCAGCACCAATCGCGGCGCCGGAACCGCTTTTCTCCGAGTGTCAGAAATTGCCTTTGAACCACGACTTCATCCGTTCAATAATGTCTTTCACGCTGCCCGCGCCCAGCTTGGGCGCAGCATCCCTGCCCCGGCCCTCCAGCCCGGCCATCAGAAGCCCTACCGCGGTCGCAAAGCGAGGGTTGTGCATGACTTCCGCCAGGCCGCCCTGGTAACGCGGGTAGCCCAGCCGGACCGGCATGTGGAACACTTCTTCGCCCAGCTCCACCATGCCCTGCATGCCCGCCGTGCCGCCGGTGATGACAATGCCGGAGGACAACAGCTCTTCGAAACCGGAGCGGCGCAGCTCGGCCTGGACCAGCGAATACAGTTCCTCCATGCGCGGTTCGATGAATTCGGCCAGGGTCTGGCGCGACAGCGTGCGCGGCGGCCTGTCTCCGATGCCCAGCACTTCGATCATTTCGCGCGCATCGGCGAGTTGGCGCAGGGCGCAGCCATGCCTGAGCTTCAGGTCTTCGGCATCCTTGGGTGGGGTGCGAAGGGCGACGGCGATATCGTTGTTGACCTGGTCGCCCGCGACTGCGATGACGGCGGTATGCCGGATCGCTCCGCCGGTGAAGACCGCGATATCGGTGGTGCCGCCGCCGATGTCCACCAGGCAGACGCCCAGTTCCTTCTCATCCTCGGTCAGCACCGCCATGGCCGAAGCCAGAGGCTGCAACACCAGGTCGGCCACTTCGAGGCCGCAGCGCCGCACGCACTTGATGATGTTCTGCGCGGCGGAAACCGCGCCGGTGACGATGTGGACCTTGACCTCAAGTCGGATCGCGCTCATGCCGAGCGGATCGCGCACGTCTTCCTGGCCGTCGACGACGAATTCCTGCGGAATGGTGTGGAGAATCTGCTGATCCATCGGAATGTTCACGGCGCGCGCTGTTTCCACCACGCGGTCTATATCCAACTGGCTGATTTCCTTGTCCTTGATCGCCACCATGCCGTGCGAATTGAAACTCTTGATATGGCTGCCGGCGATCCCGGTGTACACCTCGCGGATCTTGCAGTCCGCCATCAGTTCGGCTTCCTCGAGCGCCCGCTGGATGGCATTGACCGTGGATTCAATGTTGACCACGACGCCGCGGCGCAATCCGCGGGAAGGATGAGAACCCATGCCGATGACGTCCATGCGGCCGTCGGCGCTGACTTCAGCCACAATGCAAACAATCTTGGAGGTGCCGATGTCCAGGCCAACCACCAGATTTTTCGCGTCCTTCGGTCTATTGGTAGCCATTCAGCTTCTTTCCATAAGGACGGACGGGCCGGGGCGAACTGGCGACAGCCTCACCGCAAAGCCATCCGCGTAACGCAGATCGACATAACGCAGTTGGCCGCCCAGCCGGGCTTCCAGCCCCGGGTATTGCGCGGCGAAGCGGCTCAATCGGGCATCCGCCTCCTGTCGTCCGAGGGCAAGTTCCAGACCATTGGCCAGTCTGAGCCGCCAGGCCAGGCGCGGAGAAAGTACGATAGACACCAGGGGACTGCCCAGCGGCACCAGGGTCCTTTGGTAGCGCTGGTAGGCCGCCATCACTTCCTGACTGCTGCCGTCAGGTCCGTCAAACTGGGGCAGCCGGCCGGGCCAGGCTGCCTGGAACACTTCGCCCTGCGGGTTGACCAGCGCGTTCCTGCCCCAACGCGCGAACGGCACGTTCTCGGTCAGGCGTACTGCCAGCACGTTGGGCCACAGGCGCGCCACCTTGGCTTCCCGCACCCAGGGCAGTTTTTCAAACGCCTCGCGGGCCGCTTCCATATCCACGCTAAGAAAATTTCCGCGCAGCACGCGTTCGGCAACCAGCCGCACCTGAGCCTGAGTGACATGCTGGAGGCGGCCCGTCACCTGCACCGTACGCAGGCCGAACGCCGGCAGCGACATAGCCCAGGCCGCTGCAGCGTATAGCAGCAGTCCGCCAGCCAGCCAGTACAGGCCGGTGGCCAGCTTGTGAAGGGTTTGCGCAGTGCCGTTGTCAGCCGCCATGCAGTGTCGGCTCCAGGATCTTCACGCACAGGTCCGGGAAGGAAATTCCCGCCGCCCTGGCCGCCATCGGCACCAGGCTGTGGCTGGTCATGCCAGGCACCGTGTTCACCTCCAGAAAATAGGGCTTGCCGCTGCGGTCAAGCATCAGATCAAGCCTCGCCCAGCCCTTGCATCCCAGAACGTCGAAGGCGCGCCGGACGAGTGGATGCAATTCCAGTTCGGCTTCCGCAGCGAGCCCGGGACAGTGATAGCGCGTGTCATCGCGGAAATACTTGGCCTGATAATCGTAGAACTCGGTAGCGGGCTCGATGCGGATGGAGGGCAGTACCTCGTCTCCCAGCACCGGAAACTGCACTTCCATGCCGTCGATAAAACGCTCGGCCAGGACAATCGGGTCGTATTTCACTGCCTCGGCGTAAGCGGCGGGCAGTTCCTCCACCCGTTTCACCTTGCTGATCCCGATGCTCGATCCCTCGTTCGCGGGCTTCACAAACAATGGCAGCCCAAGATCGGCAGCAATCGCTTCGAAATCGCTGCCATCGTCAAGCAACACATGTCGGGCGACAGGAATGCCCACTGCCTCCCACAACAACTTGGTGCGCCATTTGTCCATGCCAATCGCGGACGCCATCACACCGCTGCCGGTGTAGGGAATGCCCATCAGCTCAAGCGCCCCCTGGATGGTGCCGTCCTCACCGTGACGCCCATGCAGCGCGATAAACACCCGGTCAAAATTTTCTTTCTCAAGTTCGTGCAAACTGCGCTCACCGGTATCGAACCCGTAAGCATCAACCCCTGCTCCGGTCAGCGCCTGCAACACGGCATTGCCGCTCATCAGGGAGATTTCCCGCTCGGCAGACGTGCCGCCCATGAGAACGCCGACCTTGCCGAATCTCTTCATTCTCTGAGACCCCTAACCACAAAGGGGCCAAGGCAAGACGCGAAGTGCATCGCTCCTTGTCCTTGGTAACCCTCGCGCTTCATTTTCTTTCCCCGATGATCCGCACTTCGCGGATCAGCCGCACATTGGTCATCTGCGCCACCTTCTCTTCCACCCGCTCAATCAAACCCTCGATGTCCGCCGCGCTCGCGCCGCCCAGGTTCACAATGAAGTTGGCATGGGTTTCCGATACCTGGGCCTGCCCCACGCGCGTGCCTTTGAGGCCGCAAGCCTGAATCAGCCGGGCGGCATAGTCCCCGGGCGGATTGCGAAACACGGAACCGGCATTCGCCTGGCTCAGAGGCTGGCTGGCAATGCGCTGCCTGAGCAGTTTCCTGATCTTTTCCCGCGACGCGGCCCCGTCTCCCTTCAGGAAACGGAACCAGCCGCCCACGAACCATTCTTCCGCCGGCTTTTTCAGTGCGGCATGCCGGTAGCCGAGTGCGTACTCGTCCGGCCGGCGTTCATTCAGAACGCCCCGGCGATTGAGGGTCAACACCTGTATCACGTCGTTCCAGGTTTCCGATCCGTAACAGCCGGCATTCATGGCCAAAGCCCCGCCAACGGTACCGGGAATGCCGGCAAGAAATTCCGCCCCGACCAGATCGTGATTGGCGGCAAAGCGTGCGAGTTTGGGAGAGGCGACCCCGGCCTGCGAATAGACCACGGCGGAGGCTTCCATTCCGGGCGGCGGGACCGGCAGGCCCGTGCTGCGTGTTTCGAGCGCGAGGTGATCGAGCACTCCGTGAAGCAAGATGATCACACCTTTAAGCCCGCCATCCCGCACCAGCAGATTGCTGCCCAGCCCGACCACGTGGACGGGTTCGCCTGGGTCCAGCCCTTGCAGCAGCGCGCACAAATCATCGAGATCGGCCGGCACGTAGACTCGCTGCGCCGGCCCGCCCGCCCGCCAGGACACGTGTCTTGCCATCGATTCGTTGTGCAGGAAATGGCCGCGCAGCACCTTGCCGGCGCCACCTCCGCCCGGGTCTTCGGGAAAGCGGAACCGCGCGAGTGTCATGAGCCGGCCACCTTTAGAGGTATCTGGCCGATAGAGCCGGCGCCCATCACCAGTACCACGTCGCCATCGCGCGCCTGTTCCTTTATTGCCTGAGGCAACTCGGCAACGCTTTCGACAAACACCGGCTCCACCTTGCCCGCGACACGCAGCGCGCGTGCCAGCGCGCGACCATCGGCTGCCACAATGGGGGCCTCGCCCGCGGCATAGACTTCCGTCAACACCACGGCATCGGCCTCGGACATCACTTTGACGAAGTCCTCAAAGCAGTCACGGGTACGGGTGAAGCGATGCGGCTGGAATACCAAGACCAGGCGCCGACCTGGGAATGCGCCGCGTGCAGCCTCCAGGGTGGCCGCCATCTCCACCGGGTGGTGGCCGTAATCGTCCACCAGGGTGAAGCTGCCACCGTCTTTTGCGCCGACCTCGCCATAGCGCTGAAAGCGTCGATCCACGCCGGTGAACTCAGCCAGCGCCTTGAGGATCGCCGCGTCACCGGCGCCCGTCTCGCTCGCCACGGCCATCGCAGCCAGCGCATTCAGCACGTTGTGGCGGCCGGGAAGATTCAGCACCACCGGCAGGCGGGTTTCGCTGCCATTGCGGCGGATGGCGGTGAAGTGCATCTGCCCGTCCACCGCCCGCACATCAGCCGCGCGGAGGTCCGCGTCGGCCGCAAAACCATAGCTGGTGATCGGCTTGGATATCTGCGGCAGGATTTCCCGCACCCGCGGATCATCGATGCACAGGACCGCCCGGCCATAGAAGGGCAGGCGCTGGAGAAAATCGACAAAGGCTTGTTTGAGCCGGTTGAAGTCGTGGCCATAGGTTTCCATGTGATCGGCGTCGATATTGGTCACCACGGAAATCACCGGCGAGAGCAGCAGGAAAGACGCATCGGATTCGTCCGCCTCCACCACGATGAAATCGCCCTTGCCCAGCCTTGCGTTGGCGCCGGCCGCGTTGAGCCTGCCGCCGATCACGAATGTGGGGTCCATGCCGGCTTCCGACAGGCAGGACGCCACCAGGCTGGTAGTGGTGGTCTTGCCGTGCGTGCCGGCGATGGCGATGCCTTGGCGCAGGCGCATCAGTTCCGCAAGCATGGTGGCGCGCGGCACCACCGGTATGCGACTTTCGCGCGCCGCCAGCACTTCCGCGTTGTCCTGCTTCACGGCGGTGGATGTCACCACCGCATCCGCCCCGCTGATGTTTTCGGCGGCGTGGCCTGTCACCATCCTGGCGCCCATGGCGCTCAGGCGCCGGGTCGCCGCATTCTCGGCGAGGTCGGACCCGGAAACCGTAAAGCCAAGGTTGACCAAGACCTCGGCGATGCCGCTCATGCCCGCGCCGCCGGCGCCGACGAAGTGGATGTGGCGGATCGCGTGCTTCATCGCGTCAAATCCTCGCAGACGTCCGCGACCGCACCCGTGGCTTGCGGCTTGGCCAAGGACTGGACGCGCTGCGACATGTCAGCAAGCGTCTTGCGGTCAAGGCTATTCAGTAGGTTCGCCAGCTTGTCCGGACTCAAGTCCTTCTGCTGGATTAGCCAGCCGCCTCCGGCCTCGCTCAGGAAGCGTGCATTGGTGGTCTGGTGGTCATCGACCGCGAAGGGGAAGGGCACCAGCACCGCCGGCACGCCGGCGCAGGCCAGTTCAGCCACCGTCATGGCGCCAGCCCGGCACACTGCGAGATCGCACCATTGATACAGCGTGGCCATGTCGTCGATGTAATCGCGGATATCTGCGCGCACTCCGGCGGCCTCATAATTGGCTTTCAACGCCTGCTGATGCTGGCGGCCGGATTGATGCACCACCTGGGGACGCCGGCCGGGCGGGATCAGGGCAAGGGCTTGCGGCAGCAGCTCATTGAGTGCCGAGGCGCCCAAGCTGCCGCCCACTACCAGCAACCGCAGCGGCCCCTCGCGCTCGCCGTAGCGATGCGCTTCTCCCGCCAGGCAGGCGATTTCGGCACGCACCGGATTGCCCACCCAACGGGTGTCCACTTTGCGGCACGGCAAGGGTTTGTCTTTCTCGCCTTTGAACGCGGCAGGGAATGCCGTCAGCACCCGGTCGGCGAGACAGGCCAGAACGCGGTTGGTCAGCCCGGCGACGGAGTTCTGTTCATGCACTGCCAGCGGCCGGCCCAAGAGCGACGCCATCATTCCGCCCGGAAAGGCGGTGTAGCCGCCCATGCCCAGCACCACATCCGGCCGCCGTGCGAGGATGGCCCTGAGGCTCTGGTAAAAGGCCCGCAGCAGCATGAGCGGCGTGAGGAAAAGACGGATCACGCCATTGCCGCGCAGGCCGCTTATTGATAGCCAGATCATGTCGAAACCCGCTTCGGGCACCACTCGCGCTTCCAGCCCGCCGCGGGTACCCAGCCAGCACACTTCCCAGCCCCGCGTCCGCATTTCCTGCGCCACCGCCAGCGCGGGATACACGTGGCCGCCGGTGCCACCGGCCATGACCATGAGGGTGCGATTGGCGGCAGTCAAAATGTTTTCCCGCGCATCGTGCAAGGGTTTGAGCGGGCGCAGCCCGACGTTTGCCCCCTCGCCCGCCTGCGGGGCGAGAGGGGAATTCGGGAAGTACCACTTCCCGCCCTCTCAGCCGGTTGGCGGTGCAACGCCAACCGCGGGGCGCGCAGCGGGGTTGGGGTGAGGGGATGATGCGCGAACCGATTCATCAGAAAGTCTTTCCGCGCATCATCTGCCGCTGCTCCCAGTCGATGCGCAGCAGGATGGACACAGCCATGCAGTTGGCCACAATGCCGCTGCCACCGTAGGAAAGAAACGGAAGCGTCAGGCCCTTGGTGGGCAGCAGGCCCATGTTGACGCCCATGTTTATGCCAGCCTGCACGCCCAGCCAGATACCAATTCCTTGGGCCACCAAGGCGCAGAAATTGCGTTCCAGTTTGGCCGAGCGCAGGCCGATCATGAAAGCCTTGACGGTGAGCAGCACAAACAGGGCAATCACCGCAGCCACGCCGATGAAGCCGAGTTCTTCGGCAATGATCGCGAGGATGAAGTCGGTGTGCGCTTCCGGCAGGTAAAACAGTTTTTCCACGCTGCCGCCCAGCCCCAGACCCAGCCACTCGCCCCGGCCAAACGCGATCAGTGCATGGGAGAGCTGGTAGCCGCGCCCATAGGGGTCGTCGAATGGCCGCAGGAACCCCAGCACGCGCTCCAGCCGGTAGGGCGAGAGGACGATCAAGCCCGCAAACCCCACCAGCAGCACGCCGACCAGAGCGGCGAAGATCCTCCAGTTGAGTCCGCCCAGGAACAGGATGCCGATGGCAATCGCCACGATTACGACGAAAGCGCCAAAGTCCGGTTCCAGCAGCAGCAGTCCGCCGCATAACATCATGACGCCGGCCATGGGCAGAAAGCCCTTCTTGGTGTCATCCATGAAGGCAGCCTTGCGCGTCGTGTAATCCGCCGCATAGATCACGGCGAAAAATTTCATCAGCTCGGAAGGCTGGAGATTGGCAAACCCCAGGCCGATCCAGCGCCGGCTGCCGTTAATTACCTTGCCGATGTGTGGAATCAGCACCACCCCCAGCAGCAGCAGGCCGGAGAAGAAAAGCCACGGGGCCATCTGCTGCCAGGCGCGCATGGGGATCTGGAACACCGCCACCGCCATGGCGAGCGCCATCACGGTGTAAACCGTCTGGTGCAGCAGGAAGTAGTAGCTCTGATGACCGGTCTGCCTCATGCCTTCGGCGGTGGCGATGGAGGCGGAGTAGATCATCACCAGGCCACCGGACAGCAGCGCAACGGTCAGCCACAACAGTCCGAAATCGAGCTCGGCGGTGGGTTTGAGCTTGCGCGCCGAATAGAACATCAGTCCGCCTCTCCGCGCAGGGCGTGCACTGCGGCAACGAACACTTCGGCGCGGTGCACATAATTGCGAAACATGTCGAAGCTGGCGCAGGCCGGAGACAACAGCACCGCGTCGCCCCGATGCGCCAGGCTGCGCGCCGCCTTGATCGCGTCTTCCAGCGTGTCGGCGGAAACAATCGGCAAGTCGACGCCTGCCAGTACCTGGCCGATTTGTGGGCCATCGCGGCCGATCAGAATAACTGCACGCGCATTTTCCATTACGGCCTGCTTCAGGGGCGAAAAATCCTGGCCTTTACCATCTCCCCCCAGGATCACCACCACCTTGCGTCCCATCCCGAACAGCGCCGCTTCGGTCGCGCCCACGTTGGTGCCCTTGGAGTCGTCGTAATAGCCTACGCCGTCGATGTCCGCCACCCATTCAACCCGGTGCGGCAGTCCACGGAAATGACGCAAGCCTTGCAAGGCTTGCGTTTCCGGCACCCCGATGGAGGTGGCGAGGCCGAGGGCAGCCAGCGCGTTTGCGACATTGTGCAGGCCGGCAATAGGCATCTCGCCGAGCGGCATCAGTTGCCGCGAGTCCTGACACAATTCGCTCTCGCACAGGCCAAAATGCGATTCTGTCACCGGACTGTGGATGCCAAAGGTCACGACCGTTCGATCCGGCCGGGCCATGGCCAGCACCCGCGGATCTTCCCGGTTAAGGACCTGGACCCCGCTGCCCGAGAATATTCGCGCCTTGGCCGCCGCATAGGATTCCATGTCCGGATAGCGATCCAGGTGATCTTCACTGACATTGAGGACCGCCGCTGCATCGGCGTTTAGGCTGGAGGTGGTTTCGAGCTGGAAACTGGACAGTTCAAGGACCCAAACCCGGGGCATGGGCGCCGCGCCCGTTTCCACTTCCAGCAGCGCATCCAGCACCGGGATGCCGATGTTGCCCGCCACGCGGGTCAGCCAGCCTGCCGCCTTGCACATTTCTCCGACCAGGGCGGTCGTCGTGCTCTTGCCGTTGGACCCGGTAATGGCGATCACTTTCATCGCCTGGTCGGAGTTCTGGTTAAGGACGGCAATGGCGCGGGCGAACAATTCCACATCGCCCACAACCTCTACGCCATTCGCACGCGCCCGAGCCACCGCCGGTTCCGACAGGGACAGGCCGGGACTGAGCACCAACAGTTCGGCCGCTTCAAACACTTTGTCCTGGAATGGCCCGGTATGCAGCGCAATGTCAGGCAGTTGTTCCTGCAGGATACGGGCATTGGGCGGATGGTCGCGGCTGTCGGCCACGCTGACCGCCGCTCCGCGCAACCGCAGCCAGCGGACACACGAAAGGCCGGTATCCCCCAGGCCCGCGACCAGGATCTTCTTGCCGGAGAGTTGCAGGCTGTCGTAGTTCATCTAGGTTTCAACGTCGATAAGCCAATCAGCACCAGCATCATGGAAATGATCCAGAACCGCACGGGGGGCGTTTGGTCTCGCCATAACCTGCATGCTGCGCATGCAGGTGAGTCTCGCCCGACGCCTCCCGTGATGTGGTTCTTCAAGATTGCCCTCATCTCAGTTTCAGCGTCGACAGGCCGATCAATACCAGCATCATGGAAATGATCCAGAACCGCACCACCACCTGCGTCTCCTTCCAGCCTTTGAGTTCGTAGTGGTGATGGATGGGCGCCATGCGGAAGATGCGCTTGCCGGTCAGCTTGAAGCTGGCCACCTGAATCATCACCGAGAGGGTTTCCATGACAAATACGCCGCCCATGATGAACAGCACGATCTCCTGCCGGACAATTACCGCGACCGCCCCGAGTGCTGCCCCCAGGGCCAGGGCGCCCACATCGCCCATGAACACCTCCGCCGGGTAGGCGTTGAACCACAAGAAGGCGAGACCCGCTCCGGCAATGGCGGCGCAGAACACGATCAGCTCGCCCGCCCCCGGAATATGCGGCAGGCCAAGATATCTGGAAAACACCGCGTTGCCCGCTACGTAGGCGAAAATTCCTAGTGCCGATGCGACCATGACCGTGGGCAGAATCGCCAGCCCGTCCAGGCCGTCGGTCAGGTTGACCGCATTGGACGAACCGACGATGACGAAATAGGCCAGCACCATGAAACCCAGCGCTCCCAGCGGAATCGCCACATGCTTGAAGAAGGGCACGATCAGCTCGGTCTGGGCCGGCAAGTCGGTCGCGTACACGATTGCAAGGGCGGCGCCGATGCCAAAGATCGATTGCCAGAAATATTTCCAGCGCGCGATCAGGCCCTTGGGATTTTTGTGCACAATTTTCTTGTAATCGTCCACCCAGCCGATGACGCCGAAGCCCAGGGTGGTCAACAGCGCGATCCACACGTAGTGGCTGGCGAGATCCATCCACAGCAGGGTGGAAATCGCCACGGATACCAGAATCAGCGCGCCGCCCATGGTTGGCGTGCCGGCCTTGACCAGATGGCTTTGCGGTCCGTCATCGCGCACGGTTTGGCCGATTTTCATGATCTTGAGCCGGCTGATCATCCACGGGCCGACGATGAAGGAAATGCTCATGGACGTCAGCACCGCCAGCACCGCCCGCAAGGTCAGGTAATTGAAGACGTTGAACGCCCGTATGTTCTGGCCGAGCGTCTGGAACAGCCACAGGAGCATCAGTGTTCCCCCGTGAAGCTGTCCACGACCCGTTCCATCTTCATGGCGCGGGACCCTTTCACTAGCACCGTCACATCTGGCGCCAGTTCGTTTTCCAGATCCGCCAGCAATTCCTGGATCCGCTCATACTGTTGCGCTCCCGCGCCGAAGGCCTGGACAGCCGACTTCGACCAGTCGCCCAGCGCCAGCAGCCGGTCCACCCCGGCCTGGCGCGCGGCCAGGCCGACCTGGGCGTGGAGGATAGCGGATTCGTCACCCAGTTCGCCCATATCGCCGAGGACCAGAATTTTCTTCCCGGGACGCATCGTAAGCACCCTGATCGCCGCTTTGACGGAATCGGGATTGGCGTTGTAGGTGTCATCGATGAACATGGCGCCGTTCAGACCTGACTTGTTCTGCAGCCGGCCTTTCACTCCCGCAAAGCCGGCAAGCCCTTGCTCCACTGCCTTCAGGCTCGCACCCATGGCGAGTGCACAGGCCGTCGCCGCCATGGCGTTGCGGGCGTTGTGCTCACCGGCAAGCTGCATGCGAACCACGACCTCACCCTCGGGGGCATGGATATCCAGCATCTGTCCACTTTCATCACCGGCACTTTCCCCACGTACCTCGGCGCTGGCGGCGAAGCCAAAGGCGACGATGGATCGCGAAGCATTCATGTCACGCCACAAGGCGGCATGGGGATCATCGGCGTTGATCACGGCGACACCGTCGGAGCTCAAGCCCTGGAAGATCTCCCCCTTGGCCTGGGCAATGGCCTCCACCGACCCAAGCAGGCCCACATGTGCCAATTGGGCATTATTGACGAGCGCCACAGTGGGCTTGACCAGATGGGTGAGATAGGCCAACTCGCCAACATGGTTCATGCCCATTTCCAATACCGCGTAGCGATGATTTGATCGCAAGCAAAGCAGGGTCAGGGGACAGCCGATGTCGTTGTTCAGATTGCCTTCGGTGGCGAGCACCTGACCGCTATCGCGGGTTTCCGCGCGCAGGATGGCCCCGAGCATTTCCTTGACTGTGGTCTTGCCGTTGCTGCCGGTGATGGCCGCCACAGGAAGGGAAAATCTTTGCCGCCAGTATGCTGCCAGCCTGCCCAACGCGATGCGGGTATCCTCCACCTCTATGGAAGGGCTCACCTGGGTAGAGCTGAAATGATGGATCACCACCCCGGCCGCACCCTTTGCCAACGTGTCCGCGGCAAAACGGGCGGCGTCGTATTTCTCGCCGCACAGCGCTATAAAAAGCTGGCCGGGGAGAATGGAACGGCTGTCGGTGGAGACGGATGAAAAATCTCCATCTTCGCCTGTCAATTTGCCATCCATGGCGCGGGCGGCTTCCGACAACGTCATCATGCTCATGACCAGGCGCCCAGTGCCCGCAACGCGGCATCCACGTCCGAGAATGGGAGCTTTTCGCCGGCCACTTCCTGGAAATCCTCGTGCCCCTTGCCGGCGATCAGTACCACATCCGCCGCGCGGGCCATGCCTATGGCCTCGAAGATGGCGCGCGCCCGATCCGGTTCGACCTTGTAGCCCGCCTTCATGCCGGGCGTGATGGCGTCGATGATGGCCATGGGATCTTCGTGGCGCGGGTTGTCGCTGGTGACGATCACGCGGTCTGCGCCTTCGCTGGCCGCGCGCCCCATAAGCGGCCGCTTGCCCTTGTCTCGATTGCCGCCACATCCGAACACGCAGATGAGGCGGCCCTGGGTACAAATTTTCCGCAGACTGGCCAGGACTTTTTCCAGCGCATCCGGCGTATGGGCATAGTCCACTAACACCAGGGGCTGGGGGCCGCCCCCCAAGGATTGCATGCGGCCGGCCGGCGGAACGATGCAAGCCAGAGACTCGCATGCGGTAATCAGCGGCACTTCGGAGACCAACAGCGCGGTTAACACCGCCAGCACATTGCTCGCATTGAAGCGGCCTACCACCGGCGCTTGCAATTCAGCCTGTCCCCAGTCCGAACGAATTGCCATGCGCAGGCCGGAGCGGTCTTCCTGGTGCAGCTCACCGATCACGGCGCCTCGCTCAAAACCATAGCCCGCAATGCGCGGCCCTTTAAGCTTGCTCTCCAGTTGGCGGCCGAAGGCATCATCCACATTAAGCACGGCGGTGTTCAGGCCTGGCCAATTGAACAGCCTGGCTTTGGCTGCCGCATAGGCATCCATGGTGCCGTGATAGTCAAGATGATCGCGGGACAGATTGGTCAGGACGCCAACATTGAACTGGCAGCCGGCGGCCCGGCCTTGATCCAGGCCGTGCGAGGAAACCTCCATGGCACAGGCCAAGGCACCGTCCTGGACATAACGCGCCAGACTTTGTTGCAACTCGATGGCGTCCGGCGTGGTGTTTACACTGGGGCTCAGGTTGCCGGGGAATCCGTTGCCCAGAGTGCCCAGCAGGGCGGTCTTGCGTCCAACGCGGGTCAAGCATTGGGCAATCCAGTGGGCAACCGAGGTCTTGCCATTGGTGCCGGTGACGCCGATCAAATGCAGGCGTTGTGAAGGCCGGCCATAGACCTGACTGGCAATCTCCCCGACCCGGTTCCTCAGATCTTCAACCCCGACGTTGGGCAGGACCCAGGCCGGGTCCCATGCATAACCCTTTTTCTCCCACAATATTCCGTCGGCACGATTGGCGATGGCGCGCGGAATGAAATCGCGACCGTCCAGCCGGGTGCCGGGATAGGCGGCGAAGACCCGCCCGGGGCCCGCTTTGCGGCTGTCCGCAGTCAGCCCCCTGACCGGAGTACCGAGACGGAGAAGGATGTGTTCAACCGATACCATGCTCATGCCGGGTTTGGACGGGCAGGCAGTGCCGGCTCGGTTACCCAGGTGGCGGGCGGCTCCGATTCGTCGGGCGGTATGCCAAGCTGGCGCAGGGCGGCGGCCATTACCTGGGCAAACACCGGAGCCGCCACCATTCCGCCGTAATAGGCCGCACCGGAGGGTTCGTCGATCATCACGGCGATGATGAGACGCGGGTCGGAAGCAGGCGCCATGCCTACAAACGAGGCGATATAGCGATCCGGGGAATAATGCCCATTGATAAGCTTGTGCGCGGTCCCCGTCTTGCCCGCCACCCGGTAACCGGGGATGCGCGCCAGCACTGCCGTCCCGCCATCCTCGGTAACGGTTTCCATCATGAATCGAACCGTGCGGGCAATATCCGCCGAAAGAACCTGCTGCCCGCTCATTTCGTCAACATCGCGCTTGAGGAAGGTCAGCGGCATGACGACGCCATCATTGGCGAACGCCATGTAGGCCCGGGCCAGTTGCAACAGGCTAACGGAAATGCCATGGCCGTACGCCATGGTGGCCTGTTCGATCGGCTTCCAGGTCTTCGGATTGCGCAGTCGGCCGGAAGCCTCGCCGGGGAAGCCCGAGCCCGGGGTCTGGCCAAAACCGGCACGGTGCAAGGTGTCCCAAAACTGCTCGGGGGTCAGGCGCATGGCCATCTTCACTGCGCCAATGTTGCTGGATTTCTGCAGGACTTCGGTTACCGTAAGCTTGGGATGATAGTGATCGTCGCGGATGAGCTTGCCCCCCACCTTGAGGTCGTCGGGCAAATCCAGAACAGTGTTGGGCCTGACCAGATTGTGCTCCAGCGCGGCGGCGATGGTAAACGGCTTCATCGTGGAGCCGGGTTCGAAGGTGTCTGCCACCACCCGGTTACGGGCATGGGCCGGGTCATACTGATTGCGGTTGTTGGGGTTGAATACCGGCAGGTTGGATAAGGCGAGTATTTCGCCGGTTTTAGCATCCAGCATCACGATGCCGCCGCCTTCTGCCTTGCTGGCCGACACGGCAGCGGCCAGATCCCGATGCGCCAGATATTGCAGCTTGAGATCCAGGGACAAGGCCAAATTGCCGCCCATCTGCGCGCCGCGCATGGGACTGATATCGGCCACCACCCGGCCACGCCTGTCCTTCAAGACGTGACGGGAACCGGGTTTGCCGGAGAGCCAGTCGTCATACGCCCGTTCCACGCCTTCACGACCCACTTCGTCCACATTCGTAAAGCCGACCACATGGGCAGTGACTTCCCCCTCCGGATAGAATCGGCGGAACTCCCGATGCAAACTCAGGCCAGGCCAGCCCAGCGCGGCAATGCGTGCAGCCTGTGCCGGACTCAAGGTGCGATCAAGGGCCACCTCTCCCGTCCGTTCGACATGCAGCCTTTTGCCCAGATCCGCGCTTGGCAGGTTAAGAATGCGGGCCAGTTCGCTAATCTGCCTCTGACTGATTGCCCTCGCTTCCTCAGGCCGGGCCCAGAGCGCCTCCACCGGCGTGCTGATTGCCAGGGGCTTGCCATATCGATCCACCACCATCCCGCGATGGGCGGGAATGGATAGCACACGAGCGGCCACTGCGTCGCCTTTGCCGCGCAGAAAGTTCCTGTTCAGGCCTTGCAGATACATGGCACGGAAGACCAGGGTAGCGAACCAGCATAGAAGCAGCCCTGCCACCAGAGCCATGCGCCAGGAGGCAAGATGCAGTTTGAGCAGCCGCTTGCTGGAATAATTCAACGCTGCGCCCCCATGCTTGCCGGAGGGCCAGGTGACAGCAGCACGATCTTGTCCAGATCTACCGGCACCAGACCCAGTTCCTTGCGTGCCAACTGATCTACGCGGGAATGGCTTGCGAGCGTACCTAATTCCAGTTGCAATCTTCCCCACTCGATTTCCAGTTCCCGCGCCTCCATATCCAGGCTTTCCCTATCCATGAACTGGAGGCGGGCCCGGTCCCGTACCTGCACTACTGCCAACGCGCACAGCAGAAGTGTCAAAGTCAGAAACACGTCCAGGCGTTTCATTCCACCCGCTCCGCCACGCGCAGCACTGCACTGCGCGCCCTCGGGTTGCGCGCCACTTCCTCGGGCGAAGCATGAACCGCGCGCCCCACCAGGCGCAGGCGACCAGGTTTCAGGTCCGCGGCACGCACCGGTAATCTGGCGGGAGCTCGTTCGCCTGCCGCCTCGTCACGCATGAAGCGTTTGACAATGCGATCTTCCAGGGAATGAAAACTGATTACAGCCAGACGGCCACCTGGTTTCAGGTTTTCTACGCACGCCGGCAATGCCGCCTTCAACTCTTCGAGCTCCCGATTGAGGTAAATCCGAAGAGCCTGAAAGGTGCGCGTCGCCGGGTGCTGACCGGGTTCGCGGCTGCGAACGGCCCCGGCAACGATCTGCGCAAGCTGTCCCGTCGTGCGGACTGGCGCTGTCTTGCGCACCTCAGCAATCGTGTGCGCAATCTGTCGAGCAAACCGTTCCTCGCCATAGATCCTCACGACCTCCTCGATTTCTTTCTCTTCTGCCTCCGCCAACCATTCCGCTGCGCTCTTCCCCTGCTGGGGATTCATCCGCATATCCAGGGGCCCGTTAAGGCGAAAGCTGAACCCCCGCTCGGCTTCGTCCAGTTGGGGAGAAGACACCCCAATGTCCAGCAATATGCCATCCACCTTGCTCCAGCCCTGAGCCGCCAGCGCTTCGTCTATTGCCGAGAAGCGGGCATGGATCAAGGTAAATCGTGGATCCTGCACTTGCTGCCCCGCGGCAATCGCCGCTGGATCCTGATCCAACGCAAGCAGCCCGCCTTCTGGCCCCAGTTCCCCTAGAATCAGGCGGCTGTGACCACCCCGCCCAAACGTCCCATCCAGGTACCGGCCACCGGGTCTGATCGCCAGCGCTTCCATCACCTCACGTGCCAATACCGGCAGGTGGGCCAACGAACTCACAAATTGAATCCCTCCAGTTCGGCGGGCATTTCCTCATCCTTGAACGACAAGGTCTCCTCCACCCGAGCACTCCAGCGACCCTCATTCCACAATTCGAACTTCACTCCCTGGCCGACCAAGACAACGGACTTGTCCAGTTCGGCAAACTGGCGCAGCGAAGGCGTCAGCAAGATGCGGCCGCTGGCATCCAGATCCAGTACTTCAGCATGGCCGACCAGAAGCTGTTGCAATTGACGAATGCGGAGATTGAAGATGGACAAGCCCATGAGCTTTTTTTCAAAGGGCTCCCACTCGGGCAGGGGAAGGAGCAGAAGGCAGCGATTGGGGTCGGCAGTCACCACCACCCGGCCTTCGGACCGAGCGACCAGCGCATCCCGATAGCGGACCGGCACCACCAGGCGCCCCTTGCTATCCAGACTGACCGTCGTTACTCCCCTGAACATCCTTTTCCCCCTTGGCGATGGGCGCGGATTCTCCCACGTCTTCCCACCAAAAACCACTAATCCCCACTATAGTGAAGGCTTCGTGGAAGAGTCAAGCGCTAAATGGAAAAATTCTCAAAAAGCTCAAGGACTTAGCGACGGATACAGAATATTTATAAGTGCATTAAAAAACCGCGCACTAGGCGCGGTTCGTTATTTCACACATACAGATATATTGATAACTTATTGAATTAAAATAAATTGGATGAGCCAACCTATAAGCCGGGTTCTGTCGAGGACAGTCATTCCTCTGGACCCGCCATTGCTGACGGGTTCAAGCCACCTACCCGCAGACTCAGCGAGCAGCTTCATCGCCTGCCTATTTGGTGTTGCTCCGGATGGAGGTTGCCGCGTTTCACCCTTTGCGATCGCGACCGCGATGAACCGCGGTGATCGCAAAGACTCGTCTCTGTGGCCCTGTTCCTCGCCTTGCGGCGTACGGCCGTTAGCCGTCATCCTGCTCTGAGGAGCCCGGACTTTCCTCTACTGGCGCCTGGCCAGCAGCGACTGTCCGATCAACTCACCCCTCATAATTATAGGGTTGATTAATGGATTCCGATTAGCTAATGATAAGTATGGGGCCGATGCAATGACTCCTTCTTCACCCCTAGGGGTCAATAACAACTGGAGAACTCAAGATGAGGAGACGACTGTATTTCATGGTTCCCGACCTCGGCAGTACGAGGCATATTCGCGACGAACTGCTGCTGAACCGAATCGAGGATTCCCACATTCATGTGCTGGCCAAGGATGGCGTTCCTCTGGAAGGGCTGCACGAGGCCAGTATCCTGCAAAAAACTGACGTCGTGCATGGCGCCGAAACCGGCTTGGCCATAGGCGGCGGACTTGGCATACTAGCCGGTGTGGTGGCCATACTGTTTCCGCCCGCGGGCGTCAGCCTGCAACTGGTGGTCATCCTTGTAACTGCTTTGATCGGTGCGGCGTTCGGTGCCTGGGTATCCAGCATGGTGGCCTCTTCGATCCCCAATTCCAGGCTTAAGACTTTTGAGTCCGGCATTGAAGCCGGCCGCGTCCTGATGATGGTCGATGTGCCCGCAGGCCGGGTGGACGAAATCAAGCGGCTGGTGGCCAGCCACCACCCGGAAGCCAGCGGCAATATGGTGGAACCGACCATACCGGCGTTCCCCTGACAAGCTCCCCGCCGCAGCAAATCTGCGGCAATTTGGAAGCGCTCTATGCTTCCGGCACGGCAGGCGCAAAACCTGCCGTTGTTTTGTCCAGTTTCCAAGCCACTTGTTCGCCGGCACGAACCGGAACCAGCAACTGGCCTCCACCCATGCCAATTGTTACGGGCGCTATCCAACTCTTCTTGCGCAAGCTGATCTTTCCCCGGTTGCGTGGTAATCCGTAAAAATCGGCGCCGTAATGGCTGGCAAATGCCTCCAGTTTGTCCAGCGCACCTGCCGCCTCGAAAGCCTCGGCATACAGTTCGATCGCCGCGTGGGCGACATAGATGCCGGCGCAACCGCACGATGACTCCTTGGCTGCTCGCGCATGAGGCGCGGAATCGGTACCGAGAAAGAATTTCGGGTTGCCGGAGGTCGCAGCTTGGATCAAGGCCTGGCGATGGGTTTCGCGCTTGAGTACCGGCAGGCAATAATAATGCGGACGTATTCCGCCGAGAAACATGGCATTGCGGTTATAAAGCAAATGATGGACCGTGATCGTCGCCGCCACATTGGCTGGGGCCGCCCGAACAAATTCAACGGCGTGCTTTGTGGTGATGTGTTCCAGCACGACTTTCAGCCGGGGAAAATCCTTCAGCAGACGGGTGAGATGGCGATCGATGAACACTGCCTCGCGGTCGAACACGTCCACCTCGGTATCGGTGACTTCACCATGCAGCAGCAGCGGCACACCATGCTCTTCCATCGCGGCAAGGACAGGATAGGCTTTGCTCAGCTTGGTGACCCCGGAATCGGAATGGGTCGTGGCGCCCGCCGGATAATATTTCACCGCATGCACAAAGCCACTCTGCCTGGCGCGAACAATTTCCCGCACCGGTGTATTGTCCGTCAGATACAAGCTCATCAGCGGCTCAAACGTCATCCCTGCGGGCAAGGCCGCCAGGATGCGGTCGCGGTAGCGGGCCGCTTCATCGATCGTGATAACGGGCGGCTTCAGATTGGGCATCACGATGGCGCGAGCAAAACGCCGCGCCGTATCCGGCAACACGGCGGCCATCGCTTCCCCGTCCCGCAAGTGCAGATGCATGTCGTCCGGGCGGGCGATGGTCAGTTCGTTCATTGCGGATCTTCCCGCTTCATGCTCAGGGCCAATTCGTACAGGGCATTCTTTTTTGCGCCGGTCAGCCGGGCGGCCAAGCCCGCCGCCCGGCTGACC
>JBAWGM010000157.1:0-3490 GCA_049592895.1 Thiobacillaceae bacterium
AAGCATGAGGCCCTCGAGTACCTGTCCCTTCACCTGGCCTATAACATCGGCTGCGTCGATGCCGTAGCGTTTGAGTGCGGCGTCCGCCAATTCCGTGGCGAGGATCAGGATGCCGCACGGGGTCATGATCAGGTAGTAATCAAATTCCGGCTGCACGGCAACGGCCTGGTTGGCAGGCAGGGTCCAGGGGGTCGTGGTCCAGATGACGGCGTGTACAGGGACATTCGGTGCAACGAGATTATTGACGCGCCGTGCGAAGTCCGCATTGTCCGCTACGGTGAACGCGACATCGATGGCCGGAGAGGTCTTGTCCTCGTACTCCACTTCCGCTTCGGCCAGGGCGGAACCGCAGTCCACGCAACAGTGCACCGGCTTGGCTCCCTGGTGCAGGAAACCGGCGGCATGAATGAGCGCCAACTGGCGGATGATATTGGCCTCGAAGGCGTAGTCCATGGTGCGATAGGGATGATCCCAATCGCCCAGCACGCCCAGGCGGATGAAGTCCTTTTTCTGCCGCTCGATCTGTTCGCCGGCATAGGCACGGCACAGTTCGCGGAACCTTGCCGGATCCAGATCCTTGCCGTGCTGCTTTTCCACCTGCAACTCGATCGGCAGACCGTGGCAATCCCAGCCTGGCACGTAGGGCGCATCGAATCCCGCCAGAGTCTTGGCCTTGACGATAATGTCCTTGAGTATCTTGTTGACCGCATGGCCGATGTGTATGTCACCGTTTGCATAGGGCGGGCCATCGTGCAGGATGAACTTGGGCCGTCCCGCGGAGCGCTCGCGTATGCGCTCGTAGCGTTTCTGCTCCTGCCAGGCGCGAACCCAGCCGGGCTCCCGCCGGGCCAGGTCGCCGCGCATGGGGAAGGAGGTGTCGGGCAGGTTCAGGGTGTTTTTGTAGTCAGCCATGGCGGCCAGCAAAAAAGGATTTGGCGTTGGTGACGTCGAGCTCGATCTGGGCAACGAGACTGGGCAGGTCGGGGTATTTCTCTTCGTCGCGCAGCTTCTTCAGGAAGTCCACCCGCAGCCGCTGGCCATACAGATCGCGATCAAGATCGAAGATGAAGGCTTCCAGGGTGGGCCGGCCATCTTTCCTGACTGTCGGCCGCACCCCCAGGCTGGCCGCGCCTTGCAGCGGCGTGCTGTTGATGCCCCAGACTTCGACAACGTAGATGCCGCTGAGCGGCGGACGGTTGTGGCGGAGCTGGATGTTGGCGGTGGGGAAGCCAATGCTGCGGCCCAGCTTGTCGCCATGAAACACCCGGCCGGTAATGCTGTAGGGACGGCCCAGGAGTCGGGCGGCCTTGTCCATATCGCCCTCGGCCAGGGCCTCGCGCACCGCGGTGCTGGAGGAGCGAACGCCTTCAACGGTGACCGTCGGCAGGAATTCGGTTTCGAAGCCATGCCGATTGCCGGCAGCCTTGAGCAGGTCAAAGTCGCCGGCGCGTCTTGCCCCAAAACGAAAGTCATCCCCCACCAGCACCCAGCGGGCTCCCAGGGTCTTGACCAGGGCCCGTTCGATGAAGGCGTCCGGCGAAAGCGAGGCAAGCGCCTGGTTGAAGCGCAATACATGCAGGCGGTCCACGCCGGTCACCTGAAGCAGTTCGGCCTTTTCGCGCAGGCTGGTGAGCCGCGTTGGCGCCTGGGCGGGACTGAAGAATTCGCGCGGATGGGGCTCGAAGGTCAGCACGCAGGTCGGCAGCCCGCGCACTGACGCCTCGGCCTTGAGCTTTTCCAGCAGGGCCAGATGACCGAGGTGCAGGCCATCGAAGTTGCCGATGGTTAGCGCACAAGGGCCGTTGGATGAGGTGAAGCCGTGGGTGATCTGCATGGAGCCGGGAAATTTGCGCCGGTTGCAAGCGCTGGCAATCCGCTTGATCCGCGTACGCTGGTACTCGAAAGCTTAAATTTTAGCGGGTTTTGCCCAACTCCGGCAGGATGGAGGGAGCTCAGGCAGCCTTGCGGGAGAACTGACGCGGCCGAATGCCGCCTATCCACAAGGCGAGAAAATAGACACCGGCGCCGAGCATGACCAGGCCCAACAGATAAGCCGCCCGGCTTCGAAACCGGCTGTGCAGCCAGAACTCTTCGTTCCCCGCGGCAAAGTGGAGGGCCACGCTCATGGCGCCCACCGCCAGCGTCACCTTGAGCATGAACGCCAGCCAGCCCGGTTGGGGAAGGAAGATCTGATGCTTGCGCAACTGGCGGAGCAGGAGACTTGCATTCAGGCAGGCGCCCAGTCCAATGGACAAGGCCAAGCCCGCATGCCTGAGCGGACCAATGAAGAGCAGATTCATTGCCTGGGTGGAAACCAGGGTGACGATGGCGACCTTGACCGGAGTGCGGATGTTTTGCCGGGCGTAAAAACCCGGCGCCAGAACCTTGACCAGGATCAGACCCAGCAGGCCCAAGGAGTAGGCCATCAAAGCCTGCCGGGTCATCCACAAGTCGTTCACAGTGAACTGGCCGTAGAAAAACAGGGTGGAGATCAGCGGTACCGCCAGCACGGCCAATGCGGCGGCGGCGGGAAGGGCGAGCATGAGCGTGAGCCGCAACCCCCAGTCCAGTAACCGGGAATATTCTTCGGGCGACTTATCTGCGTAGTGTTTGGACAGGCTCGGCAGCAGGATGGTCCCCAGGGCGACGCCCAGCATGCCGGTCGGGAATTCCATCAGCCGATCGGCATAATACAGCCACGACACGCTGCCAGTACCAAGAAACGAAGCGAAGATGGTATTGATCAGCAGACTGATCTGCGCTACGGAGACACCGAGGGTCGCCGGCCCCATGAGATAAAGTATCCGGCGCACGCCAGGCTCGGAGAAGTTCAGGGTGGGGCGTGGAAACATGTGAATCCTGAGTAGGGCGGGGACCTGCAAGCCCAGCTGCAATGCTCCCCCAAGCAGGACGCCCCAGGCAAGCGCCAGTATAGGGGGATGGAAATGCGGCGCCATCACGGTGGCGGCGAAGATCAACGCGAGATTGAACAGCACCGGCGTGACGGCGGGGACGGAGAACTGGCTCCAGGTGTTGAGTATTCCCGCCGACAGCGACACCAGGGAGATAAAGCAGATGTAGGGGAAGGTGATGCGCGTGAGCAGGACCGTCGCATCAAACTTGGCCGGCTCGTCGGCAAAGCCGGGCGCGCTGACATAGACCAACACGGGTGCGCCCAGCACGCCCAGCAAGGCGACCGCGACCAGCACAAGCGTGAGCAGCGAAGCAATCTGGCTGGCCAGCCGGCGGGTGACGTCATCACCCTTCTTGTTACGGTATTCCGCGAGGATGGGAACAAAGGCCTGGGAAAAAGCGCCCTCCGCGAACAATCTGCGCAACAGGTTGGGCAGTTTGAGGGCGACAAAGAATGCGTCGGTATAAAGGCCGGCGCCGAAGATGCGGGCAACCAGCGTGTCACGGGCGAATCCTGCGATGCGGGACAGCAGGGTGAAGCTGCTTACGGTGGCAAGGGCTCTGAGTAGATTCATAA
>JBAWGM010000158.1:0-2480 GCA_049592895.1 Thiobacillaceae bacterium
AGATGACGCCGATGGTCTTGCCTTCGTACAAGTGCTCTTCGTAGCGGAACGTCAGCTTGGGCTTCACCTTGCCGTGTACGAACTGCTGCACCTTCGCATCGTCCATACCCTGGGAGATGCCTACCACTTCGGCCGGGTGAGGCCGCTGGTCATTGAAGCCGAGGAGGACGTAGCCAGGACCGTCGCGCCAGGCATTGGCCATCGCGAGGATGTCCTTCAGCATCTCGGCCTTGTCGTCCTCGCTGCCGCCGATGAAGCGGTACTGCGCGGACTTGAAGTCAATGTCGGGGCCCTCGCTCTTATACCGTAGTGCGGTTAGCAGTTCGTCTGTCAAGGTGTAGCCCTCCTTAGCGCATTCTATACGCGGTCCTGTGAGTGGACCACGCGGCATCCAGCTCCTCAGCAAGTACCGCCCTGCGCTCGATCGCTATCTCTTCCGGACGCACCGCCTGGTCGACGGACAACTGCTTTCGGGCAAGCTCTGCGTCCGGATTGGGTCGTACCCGGAAATTCAACTTCGCCGAATGCAGTCGTTGACTGCAACGCTCTGGGGGTAATGGCAAGCGAAGGATGATGTTTGCGGCAAATGCTGTATGTGTGAGACAATACGCTCGTGGCAAGGCATCACTGCAACCGATCCATCCCTCCGCCTTCCACCCCTTGTATCGTTCATTATTGGCTTGATGCCAACCGTCATATCAGACGGACTCCCTGACCTATATCCTGATTCTTTCAGTGTTTGCCGGTTAGCGAATGAGCGCCGGCAGCCACGCCCTTGGGCACGTGGCAGCATGTGTATGTGTTGCCCCGCACTGGAAGAAATTAATGACTTTTGAATCGCTCGCCCTCAACCCCTTCATCCTGAAGGCCTTGACTGACTCGGGATACGCCGAGCCCACTCCGGTTCAAGCTCAGGCCATCCCGATCGTGCTGGCTGGCCATGACCTGATGGCTTCGGCGCAGACCGGCACTGGCAATACCGCAGCGTTCATGCTGCCTGCCTTGCAAAAACTGACAGACGCTCCCAAAGCGCCGGGCAAGGGGCCGCGCATTCTGGTGCTGTCGCCCACCCGCGAACTGGCCCAGCAGATCACTGCAGCCGCAACCCGCTATGGCAAATACCTGCGCCACGCCAAATGCGTTTCCATTCTGGGCGGCATGCCCTACCTGGTGCAGAACCGTCTGCTGGCAAGTCCCGTGGACATTCTGGTGGCCACACCGGGTCGCCTCATCGACCAAATGCAGCGCGGCAAGGTGGATTTTTCACGGCTGGAAATGCTGGTGCTGGATGAAGCGGACCGCATGCTGGATATGGGATTTATCGAAGATGTAGAGAAGATCGCACGCGCTACGCCGAGTACGCGCCAGACCCTGCTGTTCTCCGCCACGCTGGACGGCAAGATCGCGCAGGTGGCGAAAAATCTGTTGCGCGAACCCAAGCGTGTCGAAGTGGCAGGCCAGCGCGATCGACTGGAAAACATCGACCAGCGCCTGCATTTCTGCGACGACCTGGCGCACAAGAACCGCATTCTCGATCATCTGTTGCGCGACGTCGGACTCAACCAGGCTTTGGTCTTTACCGCCACCAAGCGGGATGCCGACCAGTTGGCGGATGACCTGTATCAGCAGGGCTTCCCTGCCGCTGCGCTGCACGGAGACATGCATCAGGGCGCCCGCAACCGGACGCTGACCAGGTTGCGGCGCGGTGAAATTCGTGTCCTGGTTGCGACCGACGTGGCAGCCCGCGGCATTGATGTGGCGGGCATCTCCCATGTGATCAACTTCGATCTACCCAAGCAGGCAGAGGATTACGTGCACCGCATCGGCCGAACCGGCCGGGCAGGCGCGAACGGGACGGCCGTTTCCCTGGTGTCCAGCCGGGACGGTTTGCAACTGCGGCGCATTTCGCATTTCACCGGGCACAACATCGAAGCCCACATAATCCCGGGACTGGAGCCCAAGACCCGGATGCGCGCCGAAGCACCTCGATCCGACAGGGGCGGAAAGCGCCGCGCGCCGCATGAGTTCAAGCCCGCATTCAAGCCGAGATCGGGAGAACGCACCCACGGCAATCGAGAAGCCGCCTTTGCCGGCCCCAGCGAGCGGCGCATGCAGGAGCGCTACGCACCTCAAGCTGACGCCCACCGAAACGCGGATGGAAACCGGGCAACGAGAACCTCAGACCGGCCCGGGCGGAAGTTCGACAAATAACGCGTTGCAGGGGCCGGCTTACGCCTTATAGAATCGGATATTCGAATCCTTCGACTCCGACATCATGCCTAACCATCCCTACCTTGGCCGCCTGTCTGTGGTGGTGCCGGTCAAGAATGAGGAAGACAACGTCGAGCCCCTGGTGCGCGAAATTGCGGCCGCGCTGACGGGCAAGGCGGAATTCGAAATCATCTATGTCAACGATGGCAGCACGGATTCGACGGCGGCGGTGCTGCGGCGTTTGCAGGGGGAACTGCCGAATCTCAAGG
>JBAWGM010000159.1:0-6457 GCA_049592895.1 Thiobacillaceae bacterium
GCGTCCAGGATTCGGTGATTTTGCCCAACTGGGGGCGGGCGTCGCGGGACCGGCTTGCGCCATCAGGGTCTTCGGTGATCTGGCGGGAATACCCGATGGCGCATGCCATCTGTCAGGAGGAAATTCAGGATCTGACCAAATGGGCCCGGCATACCCTCGGCTTGTGAGGCGAAATCAAGTTCGGGAGTCGGTCTTCAGCAAGTCCGCCAGCACCCGAACCCAGCCGTCTCCGCGTTCAACGGGATGGTTGAGCAGGATGGCTTGCCGCTCATTCTGATAATTTATTTGCAGGATGGCATGGTGTTGGTAATCGGCTGGATCCATGATCAGGCAGGCCTTGCCGGGCTCGCGGGGTGACAGGCGGATGGCCGCAACCGGCTGATCAGCCCCGACGGCGTCGACGCCATCGACACTGTAACCTTCAGATTTCAGTCTCTGCCCATATAGCATGACAACTTCGGGCGTGCCGGGCAGGGTTTCAATTCCGACCAAACTTTCGCGTTCGTTCGTGCGCGACAAGCGCCGCAGGATCCCCAGCGCCCAACTCCCACCCCGGTCGGCCTGGATGGCGATAAGCGTGCCGACCCGCAACCAGTCCTTTTCACGCGTTTCCACGATCGCCCCGTAACCGCATTCGCTTTCGTCCTGTATGACCCAGCTTTCAATGCCTGTCGCAGCGCTGGGTAATTTCGAACTTGGGGAAGGACGCTCACGTGTGCGGTCGGTCACAAAGCCATAGACCTGAACATCGACCATTTCGTCGTAGACCAGTTGGGGCGTGTAAATCCCGTCGCCTTCACCCGTTGGATGACGCAGGCAGGTGATGATTCCGGGCAACCCATGGGCCAGGGACACCAGCTTCTTGACTGCCTTTCTGGGCTGGCGGCGCTGTTCCCGGCTCATCAGCGGAGACCATTGGCGGATCAGATGATCCAGCAGTTCCAGGGCCTCCGCGGTGCGCACATCCTCTGTCAGACCGAGGGCACTTGGCGAGCTGCCATCCTTCAGGGACTCGCGCAATTCCCCCAAGTGTGCGACAAGTTCTTTGGTGGCCCAAAATCGGAAAGAGCTCTCATTGTCAGCATTGCGAATCCGAGTTGGACCCCGATCAGCCGCCAGATCCACGTTGAACGTATGGTGATTGACATCCAGATGCTGGCTAATACTCAGAAAAATTGGAGTCCACTTGCCCAGCCACCGATCTACCAAGTCCAGTTGGCGCGGGTAGAGGGTCCCTGCATGAGCCTGCTGTAGCATCAGGTAACGAAGATATTCGGTTTCGCAGGTAGTGGCTTGGCTGTCTGCCGGGTACGCATGCAGCGGGGTGTGGTGAAACCCCCCCCCTTCCGCCACCTTATACAGGTTATGAAATCGCAGCCAGAGTTTGTCACCCGGTCGCTGATATCGAATGTTCCGCCATTTCATCAGTGCGCCGAAGGTTCTCATCAGGCGCAGACTAAGTTTGGGGAGGTGGTGCGTGAGCCAGCCATTGGCGTGTGGCTGGCGCAGGTATAGGATAAAGGCGTGGTAGGAACGCGCAGTTTCCCACAGCAAGTTGTAGATCTCATTCCACAGTTGGCCTTCCATGCTGTGGGTCATTCGGGCGTTGCGCAGGTACTGACGCGCCAGGGTGTCGGCCAGATCCTGGGCTCTTTCGTCAAGCAGCATCAAGACCTCGAGCCGAGACTTGGATAGTTCTGTCAACTCTTCATTGAACTGCCTGATTTCCTTAAGGATGGCAGCGTGGGCCTTGAGTGCGTCCCCGACAGGAAGATGCTCCAGCCACTGAGTGGCAAGGCGAGGGCTGGAAAGAGGCCCATTTTCTAGCGGCTCTTCAACCGGTTCCGAAGAGAACAGTCCCCGTAACTTGTGCTTGAAAGTGCTGGAAAATTTACCCATGAACGATGTTGTCTCTAGTTTCCGGCTGGCTAAAGGCAGCTGCCGATAGGCTAATCTACTTTACGTTTACGCAAATTTCATGCCATCATGCTGCATTGTTCTGACGTAACTTTATCACTAATGATCAGGCATGGTCATGCTTTTGTGGCTGCGAAATCGCAGCTGCCGATGTCGGACGAAGGTAGAGTTGCGCCGGTGGAAGGACGGTTTACTCATGATCTGGCAGCGCCGACCTGTGCCAGGCCACAGCAACACGCGACACTTCAATATGCACATTTGGTCAGCCCGACCCAGCTATGAGTGACGGTCTCGGTGCAGGCTTGCAGTTGTCTTCCGCGGCGCGCCACCAGGTGACGCGTTGTTAGCCTGACAAACGTTCCGCGACCCAGGTTGTTACGCCGGCCAGGGCATTGGCCAACTGGTCAGGGCGGGTGCCGCCGGCTTGGGCGAGATCAGGTTTGCCGCCCCCTTTCCCGCCCACCTGGCTCGCTACATGGTTAACCAGTTCGCCCGCCTTGACCCGGTTGGTCAGATCCGCGGTCACGGCAGCAATCAGGTTGACCTTGCCATCCCGACTGGCGCCAAAAACCAGGACGCAGGATTGGAGCTTGTCGCGCACTTTGTCGGCAGTTTCCCGCAGAGCCTTGACGTCTGCGCCTTGCAGTTCAAGCGCCAGAACTTTCACTCCGTTGACTTCCACCGCCCGGGAGATCAGGGCATCGCCCTGGCTAACAGCCAATTTTGATTTGAGCCGGTCCAGTTCCTTTTCGTGTGCTTTGAGCTGGTCCTGAATCTGGGTGATCTTCTGGAGAAGTTCGACGGGCTGCACTTTGAGTGCGGCGGCGGCCTGGCGGGTGCGCGCTTCCAGGTCCTGCAGATAGGCCAGGGCGTTATCGCCCGTAAGAGCCTCGATACGCCGGATCCCGGCTGCAACGCCACCTTCCATGACTATCTTGAACAGGCCGATATCGCCGGTGCGGCCGACGTGGGTGCCGCCGCACAGCTCTCGCGACGAACCGATGTCAAGCACCCTGACCTCGTCACCATACTTTTCGTCGAACAACATCATGGCCCCCAGCTTACGCGCCTCGTCCATGGACAAGACCCGGGCCAGGGTGGGCGTGTTGGCGAGGATCTCCCTGTTGACGATGGCTTCCACGCGCAGGATTTCCGTTTCGGTCAGGGGCCTGCCATGGGCGAAGTCGAAGCGGGTCTTATCCGCATCCACCAGCGAACCTTTCTGCTGTACGTGGGCCCCCAGAACCTCGCGCAGCGCTTTATGCATGAGATGGGTGACCGAGTGATTACGCATGGTACGGGCGCGCCGGACACCGTCAACCCGGGCGGCGATTCTGGCGCCCACTTGGAGTCGGCCGCGGGTCAGGCTTCCGTGGTGGCCAAACACATCGGCGCGGATCTTTTGCGTATCGCTCACCTCGAAGTGCAGGTCTTCCGATTCCAGAATTCCACTATCCCCTACCTGACCGCCCGCTTCGGCGTAAAAAGGTGTTCGGTCCAGAACCACGACCGCCGACTGGCCCGGGACGATGTCGTTCACCGGGCTCCCGTCCAAATACAGGGCGGTGACCATCGCATCGTCCACATTCAAGCTTTCATAGCCGTAGAAGTCGGTGGGCCGGCCGCTGTACTCCAGGGTGCCCGCCATTTTGAATTTCCCGGCAGCCCGCGCTCGCTCCCTTTGACGTGACATTGCGGTTTCGAAACCGGCCTCATTCAGGGTGATGCCGCGTTCCCGACAGATGTCGGCGGTGAGGTCCAACGGGAAGCCAAACGTATCATAAAGCTTGAACGCGGTTTCTCCATCCAGTTCCCGGATGCCGTCGCCGAGCGCGGCCTCCAGGATGGCCATGCCGTGCTCCAGGGTTTCGCCGAACCGTTCCTCCTCCTGCAAGATAATTTCGGCGGCCCGATTCTGGGCGGATTTGAGGTCCGGATAGGCCGCGCCCATTACGTCACACAAATCAGGCACCAGCCTGTAAAAGAAGCGCTGATTCTGACCCAGTTTGTGGCCGTGGCGCAGGGCTCGTCGAATAATGCGGCGCAATACATAGCCACGACCTTCATTGCCAGGAATGATTCCATCGACTATCAGAAAACTCGTGGCGCGTATGTGGTCGGCGATGACCTTGAGCGAAGGGTTGTGCGGATCCCTGCAGCGAGTTTCGCGCATCGCGGCGCCGATCAGATGCTTGAACAGGTCGATTTCGTAATTGGAATGAACATCCTGCATAACGGCGGCAATGCGCTCCAGACCCATGCCGGTATCGACAGAGGGCTTGGGCAGTGGATGCATGACGCCGTCCTCATCGCGGTTGAACTGCATGAACACGATGTTCCAGATTTCGATATAGCGGTCACTATCCTCATCCGGGCTGCCCGGTGGCCCTCCGGGAATTTCCGGACCATGGTCGTAAAAGATTTCGGTGCAGGGCCCGCAGGGACCGGTATCGCCCATCTGCCAGAAGTTGTCGGAGGCGTAACGGGCCCCCTTGTTGTCGCCGATACGCACGAGGTGATCGGCGGGCATGCCGATATCATTGGCCCAAATATTGTAGGCTTCGTCGTCTTCGGCATAGACCGTCACCCAAAGCTTCTCAGTGGGAAGACCTAATTGCCGGGACAGAAACTCCCAGGCATACTGGATGGCGTCGCGCTTGAAGTAATCGCCGAAGCTGAAGTTGCCCAGCATTTCGAAGAAGGTATGATGGCGCGCGGTGTAACCCACATTCTCGAGATCATTATGCTTGCCGCCGGCACGTAAGCAGCGCTGCGACGAAGCCGCCCGGACATAAGGCCGTCGTTCCAATCCCAGAAACACGTCCTTGAATTGGACCATGCCCGCATTGGTGAAGAGCAGACTCGGGTCATTGGCGGGGATCAGCGAACTGGATGGAACGACGGTATGGCCTTTGGCGGCAAAAAAATCCAGGAAGCGTTGGCGTATCTCGTTGCTGGTCATGGAGAACGGGGCAAAATATTTTCTCCCATCTTATCAGGGCGTAGCGGGTGCCACGCAAAAAAGAAGGGCCCGCAGGCCCTTGGGAGGAGGATCAGGGGGATGGAACTTGTCCATCCACGCTGACCTAAACGGCAATGCCAGGGTTGCTGGGGGATATCCCGATTACGTTGGGCATGTTGAGTTTGACGCCCTTGATGGTCTTCTTGCTGCGCAGATACTCGGCCACCACGTCCCAGATGGGGGCGCCGGAAACGCCTTCGCTCACGGGCGCCCAGCCGGCAACCTTGTAGGTCTTATTGGGATCAACGGCCTTGCCATTGAGCATCATGTCGCTGATGCGCTCGCCAATTTTCTTGGTGGGATCCACGGTGTAATGGATACCGCCCACCCTGACCATGTCGCCGCCCTGCTGATAGTAGGGGTCGGCATTGAACAGGTTGTCACACACATCTTCCATGATCATTTTGATGGTCTCGCCCGTCATGTTGTTCAGTGTGCTGTAAGGGTAGGTGATGGCAGTCTGGTCCATCAGCCTCTCCATGGTGATGGTGTCGCCTGGCAGCAAGCT
Organism: Thiobacillaceae bacterium; assembly: GCA_049592895.1. Taxonomy (GTDB): domain Bacteria; phylum Pseudomonadota; class Gammaproteobacteria; order Burkholderiales; family Thiobacillaceae; genus DASQBT01. The sequence continues at coordinate 5,448 of JBAWGM010000159.1, forward strand.
GGTGCCCCAGCGGAAGCCTGGGGAAAATGCGGCGTCCGCACCCTTGACCTCCATCAGGGCATCCAAAATCACCTGGTCGAAGCTGCCGTTGAAGTTGCCGCGACGATAGAGCAAGTCTTCCGTAACCGCGAGCTTTTCTTCGAGTTTGCCCATGTATGGCGCGCGTATGTTCTTGATAAGCGCTTCCATCTTGGTGTCCGCCGGCAGCAGGTTCGCAAATACCGGGAGCAGGCGATATTTCCAGCCTTTCAACTTTCCATCGGTCACGTCGAAATCCATGACGCCAAGGAACTTTCCGTTGGAGCCGGCGTTGGTTACCAGGGTGACGCCCTTGGCATTCTTGACTTCCACGGGCTGAGGCACGCCGTCGTGGGTATGGCCACCGAAGATTGCGTCGATGCCGGTGACGCGGCTGGCCAGCTTGAGATCAACATCCATGCCGTTGTGCGACAGCACGACGACCACCTGAGCGCCTTTGGCTCGGGCTTCGTCCACCCACTTCTGCATTGAGTCTTCACGGATGCCAAAACTCCAGTCCGGCACCAAATAACGCGGGTTGGCGATCGGAGTATAGGGGAAGGACTGACCAATGATGGCGACATTGATGCCATTGATCTGCTTGACCACGTAGGGCTTGAACACCTGATCGCCAAAATCGTTGGTGACCACATTTTGTGCGACGAATTCAATCCCGGCCTTCTTGAAATCGTTGTCGACAATTTGTCTCACGCGATCTGCGCCAAGCGTGTATTCCCAATGGCCGGTCATCACGTCAACGCCGAGCTGGATGCAGGCATCGACCATATCCTGGCCCTTAGTCCAAAGCGAGGTTGCTGAGCCCTGCCAAGTGTCGCCACCATCAAGCAGCAGGGAGCCGGAGCGGGAGGCCCGTACTTTGTCGACAAGGGTTTTCAGGTGGGCGAAACCGCCCACCTTGCCATAGGTGCGCGCAGCCGCGGGAAAGTCAAGGTAAGTGAAGGCGTAAGCTTCCCGGCTGCCAGGCCTAATGC
>JBAWGM010000160.1:0-2514 GCA_049592895.1 Thiobacillaceae bacterium
GGGTTGCGCCCACAGGCTATCCAGCTCTCCTCGTCAAGGTGACGGAATAGACGGCGGACGTCCCGTTCCCAGGTGAAATACAGGTCGCCTGCCAGATCATCCAGCCGGCTCAAGGATGGCGGAAGGACAGGTCGAACCTCGACGCTGAAGGTGTTGGGCATGCTCTTAGTCTCCCCTGAACGTTTCCGCGCATCCACCGCCATTGATCGGACCTGCCGGCTTGTGACTTGAATACATATACGAAAAACCGGGCGTCATAATCCCTTGCCGCTGCTCCGGCAAGCCCCGTAATACCCGCATGTGGACCTCTTCGCGCCTTTGCCCTATAGTCTGCGTGCGGTAATCGAGACAGCACGCCGCGTACGCTGCAAGCGGCTCGTGCTGCTCCTGAATTCGGTTTTTACAAGACTAATTCACATCGAGCAAGAGCGTACCATGGACGGAATCGCCCCATGCCCTATTCCCTGACTACCCTTCCCGCCTGGCAGGCGCTCAAGTTCAACCGCCGCAGCATCAACCGGACACCCATGCGTGCCCTGTTCGACAAAGACAGCCAGCGCTTTGACCGGTTCTCCCAGGAGACCTGCGGCATCCTGTTCGATTATTCCAAGAACATCATCACCGATCACACGCTGGACCTGCTGGTCCAACTGGCTACCCAGGCCAAACTGGCCGACAAGATCACTGCCCTGTTCGAGGGCAAGAAACTCAACTTTACCGAACACCGGGCTGCCTTGCATACGGCATTGCGCGACCCGAAGCAGAGCGGACTGAAGGTGGACGGGCTGGATGCACGCAGGGCGGCGCATCAGGTGCTCGGGCAGATGGAAGCGTTTGTCGAGACCGTGCACAGTGGGCGCTGGCTGGGACACAGCGGCAAACGCATTACCGACGTGGTCAACATCGGCATCGGCGGCTCCGACCTGGGGCCCGCCCTGGTCGTCTCCGCCCTCAAGCCCTATGCCAAGCCTGGCATACGCGTGCATTACGCCTACACCATCGACCCGCGCGCAATCAACACCGTGCTGGAGGAAGTCGATCCGGAGACCACCCTGTTCGTGGTGGTGTCGAAAACCTTCACCACCCAGGAGACGCTTGCCAATGCCAACGCCGCGCGCACCTGGCTGGTGGCAAAGCTGGGCAGCGAGCAGGCGGTGGCGAAACACTTCATCGCCATTTCCACCAACGCGGCGGCGGTCGAGCAATTCGGCATTGCATCAGCCAACATGTTCGGCTTTTGGGACTGGGTCGGCGGGCGCTATTCGCTGTGGTCGGCGGTAGGCATGAGCATTGCGCTCTCCGTGGGCATGGACCGATTCCACGAGTTGCTGGCTGGCGCCCATGCGATGGACGAGCATTTCCGTACCACGCCCTTCGCTCACAACATGCCGGTGATCATGGCCGTGCTGGCACTCTGGTACACCAACTTCTTCGCCGCCCGCACCCATGCCATCCTGCCTTATGACCTTCGCCTGTCGAGGCTGGACGCCTTCATCCAGCAACTGTCGATGGAGAGCAACGGCAAGTCCATCACGGCCCAAGGCCACCAGGTGGACTACGATACCTGCCCCGTGTATTGGGGCGGTTTGGGCAACTGCGGCCAGCATGCCTATTTCCAGTTGCTGCACCAGGGCACGCACCTGATCCCCGCCGACTTCATCGCCGTGGCCGCTCCACCTGATGCCAACTCAGGCATGCACGACCTGCTGCTTGCCAATTGCCTGGCCCAGATGGAAGCGCTGATGCGCGGCAAGACCGCAGACGAAGCGCAAACAGAAATGAAAGCCCAGGGTCTGTCAGCCAAGGAGATCAAGGACTTGCTGCCGCACAAGCTGTTCCCCGGCAACCGGCCCAGCAACATGCTGCTGCTGGAGCGCCTTGATCCGTACACGCTGGGCGCCCTGCTCGCCGCTTACGAACACAAGACCTTCGTCGAGGGCATGCTGTGGGACATCAACCCCTTCGACCAGTGGGGTGTGGAATATGGCAAGCAACTCACCAAGATTGTGGAGAAGGATCTGGCCGCCGCGGCGCCGTCGAGCAACCACGATTGCTCGACCAATGGACTGATCAACGCGTACAAGCATTTCAGGGATCAGGCCACGGAAACCTGAGCCTCTCACAGCCAGGCGGGTTGCTTCACCTGTTGCATCCCGGGATGCGACCCACCGGGCCTGTTACACATTGTTACATCCTCGGCTGTTTGAGCAGGAACGAATCGCGCTGCCGGGTCATCCTACTTCTGGAATGTTTCCAAAAGGAGTTGCGCCATGACCGTCAAACTCTTGCTGCTGACCCTACTTGCGAGCATCGGACTCAGCCTGACAGGCTGCGTTGTGTACGATCCCGGTCACGGTGGCTATTATCGCGATCATGATTATCGCTATCACGACCGCGACTACGACCGTCGCCACGACGACTACCGCGACCGATATCAACGTTAAGCTTGCTCGTTGGAAATGCCCAGACTGAGCTTCCCGTTTTTAGGGCGTGCTAACGCGCCCTAGTAAAGCC
>JBAWGM010000161.1:0-3374 GCA_049592895.1 Thiobacillaceae bacterium
GTGCAGCGCGATCTGCTGCCCCTGGTGGAGGGATCCACGGTTTCCACCAAATACGGCATGGTCAAGACTGACCACATCCTATTCATCGCCAGCGGTGCATTCCACCTCTCCAAGCCGTCGGATCTGATTCCCGAAATGCAGGGCCGTTTCCCCATCCGGGTCGAACTGAAAAGCCTGGGCGTGGAAGACTTCGAACGCATCCTCACCGCCACCGATGCCTGCCTCACCCGCCAGTACCAGGCCCTGCTGGAAACCGAGCAGGTCAAGCTTGACTTTACCGCGGAAGGCGTCCGGCGGCTGGCGGAAATCGCGTTCGAGGTCAACGAGCGCACCGAAAACATCGGTGCCCGGCGCCTGCACACAGTCATGGAAAAACTCCTGGAAGACGTGTCCTTCGAGTCGGAAAAGCACGAAGGCCAGACCATCCGGATAGACGCGGCCTATGTGAACACTCGCCTGGAGGAAATTGCCGGCAACGAGGATCTGGCCAAGTACGTCCTGTAATTGATGGCTGTGGCTGCGCGACAGCGAGCGCGGCGCGCTGATTCATGTCCAGCACAAATTCGACGCTTTGCTTGACCCGCGTTTGAGCGCGCCACTGCGGACGAACAGTTTTCCTACAAGCAGGCCCGTGACCTCAGCGGCTACGAAGATGGCACCAAAGAAGCCCAAGGGCGATGACATTGCCAAGGCGGCCGCGTTAAGCGGCAAGGGCGCCAGCCTGGGCGGCAGCGCCGCGGCTGAACTTGGTTGTTACTGTGTGCAGCACAAATCCCTCACCGCTTCCACCCCAACACCACCACGCCCCCCGCCACCATGGCAATGCCCAGCCAGCCCCAACCGTTAGGCCGTTCGCCGAGAAAAATCACGGCAAAAATCGCCACCATCACCAGCGACAGCTTGTCGATGGGTGCGACCAGTGACGCTGGCCCCGCTTTCAGCGCGCGGAAATAGAATACCCAGGAGGCGCCAGTCGCCAGCGCAGACAGCGCGAGGAAGGACAGGGTCTTTGCCGACAGTTGGAGGGGATTGACCCATTTGTCGGTCGCCACGACAAACGCACCCAGCACCAGCAGGATGAGAAAAGTACGGATCAGTGTCGCCAGGTCGGAGTCCACGCCTTCCAGGCCGACTTTGGCAAAAATGGCGGTCAGCGCGGCAAACGCCGCCGAAAGCAGGGCCCAGATGAACCAATCTGGCAAACTGAACATGGGCTGTCTTCCTCTTCTATCCCTGGCACCAGCCCGATTCTACGGCACTGGGCGGCGTGATATGCCCGGGAATAAGTGCGGGCTATCCACTCATAAAAGCTTCTTCATGCCTTGGCCCGGCCAGGCCGGTAAAATCGCTCCAATAACGGATTCGATTTCTTAAGGAGACCCTCATGGCCACCCGCGCTGCGCTTTCCCCCCGCGAAGCCGACTGTTCCTCCGGCGCCGACTATGCCGCTCTGGCGCTGGAAGCCCTGCAGGAACCCGCCGACAAGGCCTATGCGAAGGAGCTGTTGGACCGTGTGGCCGATGACTGCCAGTTCACCAAGGATCTGGCAGCCGTGGCCATCGCGTACAAGGAACTGGGCGAGCAAGCGCGTGCCGAGGAGTTGCTGCAAACCGCGGAAGACTACTGCATGAGCGGAGAAGAACAGGTCTACCTGGCCGAAGGCAAGATGAAGGTGCTGGGCGACAAGGCCGGCGCCAGCGCGGCGCTGGATACTGCCCTGAAGGAAACCAACAACCTGGATCCGCTGATCGAACTGGCGAGGAAGGCCATGACCATCATCGGCGACAACAGCGTGATGCGCAAAGTGCTGGACAAGGCCATGAGCAAGGCCAGCCGCGCCGCCGAATTCACCAAACTGGCTGCCGGCGCAGCCGATGCCGGCGACAAGGACTACGCAAGCAGCGTGTTTGAAAAAGCCGCCGAAAAACTTTCCAGCGTGCCCGATCTGCTCGCCCTGGCGGGCGAGATGACCAAGACCCTGGGCGACCCGACCCGTGCCAAGGCGCTGTATCAGCGCGCCCTGGATGGGGCGGCGGATTTCCCTGTGGTGGCCAAGCTGATCGACGCAGCGAAGCAGGCTGGCGACTCCGCCTTCATGCAGGCCGTGTTGAAAAAGGGTGCAGAACTCGCCACCGCCACGACCGAGCTTCTGGAACTGGGACTGGGCCTGATCAGTACTGGCGACAAGAGCGGCGCCAAGGCGTTGCTGGAACGGGCCGAAACCGCGGTCAACAATCTAAATGAGTTGCAGAAGCTGACGGATGCAGTGAAAACGCACTTCCCCGACGACAGCACCTGGGTGGGTCGCGTGGTCAGCAAACTGGAAAAGCGCCAGGCCAACCAAGCCAAGTATGTGGAACTGCAAAACCAGGAGCAGCAGGCCGATACGGTCAAGAAACTGCTGGCGCTGGCCGACCGGGTGATGGCCGAACTGGAAGATCCGTTCTACACCGCCAAGCTGCTGAGCAAGGCCGAAACCATGCTGGGCGAGGGCGATTACCAGTTCCAGCGCTATCGCCCCATCATTCTGGCCGTGGACAAGCACCTCAACGACAAGGAATGGCTGGCGCGCATGCTGGACGAAGCTGCCGCCAAGTCCACCGACTTCATTCGCTTCAAGGACGTGATCTACACGGCCGCCACCGAAATGAAAAACGTCGAGGTGGGCAGAGAGAAGGCGCGCGCCTATCTCAAGACCCGGGAGACAGCACTCAAGGCCGACTCGAAGGCCACTGTGTATGACTACACCAAGCTCGCTCAACTGGTGATCAGCGACTTGCAGGACAAGGCATGGGGTGCCGCCCTGCTCAACGAGGCCAAGGCCCGGGCGCATGATCACTATGCGCTCGCCCATGTCGGTCAACTTGCGGCCCAGGCGGGGGATGCCGCCGGCGCGCAGGCGCTCTACGACCAGGCGGCGCAAAAGGCCGGCAGCGCGATGGCTTGCGCCCAGTTGGCCGATCGCCTGCACAACAGCGGGGTCGCCGCAGCCACGGTCAAAGCGGTTTACACCGCCTGCGGCAAAACCCTTTCCGGTCCGCCCGAAAAACTGGCTTGGGTGGAAGGCATCGTAGATGTGCTGAAAGACAAGGCTTGGGCAGCGCAGGAATATGCCGCCATCGAGGGACTGTTCAAGGGAGCGGACCAGGCCCGATTTGACCAGTCGCGCATGAACCGGGTGGGGGATGAGTTCTACCCCTATCGCAAGCACGCGGCCTGAAGCCATGCCCCGGAACATGTCCAATGCGCTCCCAACTGGATGTGTTCCGTTTTGTCGTATTGACCAACCTGTTTCGTGCCCAACTTCCGGTCCTGTTTATCCAAGGAAAAACGTGGGCCGATTTATCCTCCTTCTTGGACTCGCCGCACTGGCC
>JBAWGM010000162.1:0-1579 GCA_049592895.1 Thiobacillaceae bacterium
ATTTTCCTTCATGAAAGCAGCCCTGTTTTACGCGCGGCTCATCAGCACCGTGAGCCCCACCTACGCAGAGGAAATTCAGACCGTTGAATTCGGCAGCGGCTTTGATGGCTTGCTTTCTTATCGGCGGCAGGATTTGCACGGGGTCTTGAACGGCATCGACCGGCATGAATGGAACCCGGCTTCCGACCCGCATTTGCCGGCAAACTACCGGCGCGACCGGCTGGCGGGCAAGGCTCGCGACAAGGCGGCCCTGCAAAAGGAAATGAAGCTCAAGCAGATTCCCGATGCCTTGCTCATCGGCATGGTGGGGAGGCTGGTGGAGCAGAAAGGAGTGGACGTTCTGCTCGAGGCACTGCCGGACCTGTTGCAGCGCAATGTGCAACTGGCCATGCTGGGCAACGGTGCGGCGGAGTTTGAAGCCGCGTTTGCGCAGGCGGCGTCAGATCATCGAGGACGGGTGGTGTTCCATCACGGCTACAACGAGGGGCTGGCTCACCGCATCGAGGCTGGCGCCGATGTGTTTCTCATGCCTTCCCGGTTCGAGCCTTGCGGTCTCAACCAGCTCTACAGCCTGCGCTACGGCACCCTGCCCATCGTGCACGGGGTGGGCGGTCTGGCGGATACGGTGGTTCATGCCAGCGCGGCCAATCTGGCGGACGGCACGGCCACCGGCATCGTGATGGATGAACTGGAACCTGCGGCCATCCTTGCGGCGATCGATGCAAGTCTCGAGCTGTATGCGGACAAGTCCCGCTGGCGCCAGCTCATGCAAACTGCCATGGCGCAGGACTACAGCTGGGCACGCAGCGCCGAAGAATACCGGGCTTTGTATCAGCAGGCGCTCAAAGGCGTGCTGCTTTGAAGGTGTTGCACTGCGCCATGTCGCCGGATTTGGCGCCGGCGGAGAACCAGCGCATGCGCTGTTCCGACGAGCCGTGGGTGAAGGATTCCGGCACCACATAGCCGCGCGACTGCTGCTGCAAACGATCATCGCCTACGCCGCTGGCGGCGGCCAGGGCCTCCTCGACGTCGCCGGTTTCCAAAATGTGTTTGCTCTGATCGGCGCGCTTGGCCCACACGCCTGCCAGGCAGTCGGCCTGCAACTCCACCCTGACCTGGATTGCGTTGGCTTGTTCTTTAGACGCGCGCTCCTGCTCAGCGTGCGCCTGCTCGAGGATGCCTAGCAGGTTCTGCACATGGTGGCCCACCTCATGGGCGATCACATAGGCCTGGGCAAAATCGCCCGAAGCGCCGTAGCGGGTGTGCAGATCGTCGAAGAAAGACAAGTCGAGGTAGAGCTTCTGGTCGTTCGGGCAATAAAAAGGCCCCATGGCGGCCTGGGCGAAGCCGCAGGCGGACTGCACCTCGCCCGTGTACAAGACCATCCTGGGCATGGGATAGGCGCTGCCTTTCTCCTTGAACACCTGCGTCCAGACATCTTCGGTATCGGCGAGCACCACGGCGGAAAACTCTGCCAGCTTGTTCTCCTCCGGGCTGCGTGCGGCCGCCTGTTGTTGTTCGGCAGCCGGCGGCGAACTGGCCACCTGGTTCAGTATCACGCTCGGATCCACGCCGAAGT
>JBAWGM010000163.1:0-7459 GCA_049592895.1 Thiobacillaceae bacterium
GATCCCCACTGCGTGGGGCCCCTCTCTGCTGCTCACGCCAGCACCAGATTATCCCGATGGATCAATTCGACTTCTTCCACATAACCCAGCACTGCTTCGATCTTCTGGCTGGCGATGCCGGCGATGCGGCGCGTCTCCTGGGCGCTGTAATTAACCAGTCCGCGAGCGATTTCACGGCCCTCAACATCAACACAGGCCACCACCTCGCCCCTCTCGAAATCTCCGCTGACTTCATGCACACCGACCGGCAGCAGGCTCTTGCCTTCTTCCAGCAGCGCCTTGACCGCACCCGGGTCGAGCTGCAATTTTCCGCGCACTTGCAGATGATCGGCGAGCCATTGCTTGCGCGCAGTCATCGGCGCGGTGCGCGCCACGAGCTGGGTGCCGATGAGTTCGCCCGCAGCCAGCCGCAACAGCACCTTGTCCTCGCGGCCGGAAGCGATGATGGTGTGGGCGCCACTGCGGGCCGCGCGTTTGGCCGCCAGGATCTTGGTCAGCATGCCGCCGGTGCCGACATGGCTACCGGCGCCGCCCGCCATCCGTTCCAGTTCGGGATCGCCGGCATGTGCTTCTTCCACCAACTTGGCTAGCGGGTCCCGGCGCGGGTCGGCAGTATGGAGGCCCTGCTGGTCGGTGAGTATCACCAGGCAATCGGCTTCGATCAGATTGGTGACCAGCGCCGCCAGGGTATCGTTGTCCCCCAGCCTGATTTCATCGGTTGAGACCGTATCGTTCTCGTTGATAATGGGCACGCCCTTCAGGTCCAGCAGGGTGCGCAGCGTGGTACGCGCATTGAGGTAGCGGGTGCGGTCGGCGAGGTCTTCGTGGGTCAGCAGCACCTGGGCGGCGTGCAGCTTATGGCTGCGGAAGATCGATTCGTAGGCCTGCACCAGGCCGGTCTGCCCCACCGCGGCTGCCGCTTGCAGTTCGTTGATCGCCTTCGGCCGCCGGGTCCAGCCCAGGCGCTGCATGCCTTCGGCGATGGCGCCGCTGGAAACCAGCACCACCTGCTTGCCCTGTCCGACCAGGCACGCGATCTGCTCCGCCCAGCGCGCAAGCGCGGCGTGATCCAGTCCGCGCCCATCGTTGGTGACCAGGGCGCTGCCCACTTTCACCACCACGCGCCGGGCCTGGACCAGCACCGACTGACGTTTCATCGTCATCGCCAATGGGCCTGCTTCAGGTTGCGCACCGCTTCGGCTGCATTTCTCACCTGGAGGCCATTGGGGCAAAAGTGATCTTCAAACAGGGCCTTGTGATAGGAGAGCAGGGAGCGCAACTGGTATGGCTCCCATTTGGCAAAGCGGTTCTTCGACCACGTGTTGTCCGGGTGGCCGAAGGCGTAGATCTTGTACTCGCTCGGATCGCAACGCATGCCCTCGTAATTGACCGTGCGCGCGCCGCGCGGGGAGTCAATGACAACCGTATAGCGCACCACGTCATCCTTACCCACGCTGATCGATGCGGCATCGATCGCATAGCTGTTGGCCGTGGCTGAAGACACGGTGAAGGCGAGAAGATTCTCTTGCCTGGGGTAGGACGGCAGCAGGGCCTGCACCTCCTGCCAGGGTCTGGAATCGTCCTCGAACTTGTTCTCCGGCGAGTCGCCATAAATGAGCGGATCGCTGGCGACCCCCCAGGCGGGCAGGACGACCAAACTCAAGAGTAGAAGCAGGCATTTTTGCATGCTGCAATTCTAACCCGACGCCGGACTTTCCAGTCCGGAGCGAAACCTCCGAGCCGGTGCCGTGCAAAGGAGCCAAGCGCACAAAGAAGGCGCAATGCTGGACAGGAATGCGCCATCCCTGTGCATCGCCCCATCCCGCACTACGCGCAAAGCCTTTAATTCACAGCATGATATATCTGGCATGGCACTTGCTCAGCCTGCTACATGAGTTCAATCGGAGCAACAGCATGAGCAAACCCAAACTTGTTCTGGTGGGCAACGGCATGGCTGGGGTTCGTGCCCTGGAAGAACTTCTCAGCCTTGCGCCGGAACGCTATGACATCACTGTGTTCGGTGACGAGCCACATCCGAATTACAACCGGATCCTGCTGTCGCCGGTGCTGTCCGGCGAGCAGAAGTTCGAGGAGATCATTCTCAACAGCGCGGAATGGTATGAGCGCCACCACATCACCCTGCACACGGGCAAGCGCGTCACCGCCATCAACCGGGCGGCGCGCAAGGTGGTGACGGAGGACTCCAGCGAGACTGCGTATGACCGGCTGATTCTGGCCACCGGCTCCCGGCCTTTCATTCCCCCTGTCGCGGGAGCCGACCTGCCCGGCGTGCTCGCTTATCGCGACATCGCCGACACCGAGGCCATGATTGATGCGGCGGGCAAATACCGCAGTGCGCTGATCATCGGCGGCGGCCTGCTTGGCCTGGAAGCGGCCAACGGCCTGAGGATGCGCGGTATGGACGTAACCGTGGTGCATCTGAACGACTGGCTGATGGAGCGGCAACTGGACCCCACCGCCGCGGCTCTGCTGCAAAAGTCCCTGGAAGCGCGCGGCATCCAGTTCAAGCTCGCCACCCAGACCGAAGCACTGGTGCAAGGCGAATCGGGCCGCGTGTGTGCCGTGCGCTTCAAGGACGGCGCAAGCCTTCCCGCCGAGTTGGTGGTGTTCGCGGTGGGCATCCGCCCCAACACCGCTCTGGCCGAATCGGCCGGCATCTATTGCAACCGCGGCATCGTGGTGAATGACACCATGCAGACCGTCACCGATCCGCGCATCTATGCGGTGGGCGAATGCGTCAGCCATCGTGGCGTCGCCTACGGACTGGTCGCGCCGCTGTTCGAACAGGGCAAGGTGCTGGCCAACCATCTGGCCGAGTTCGGCATTGCTCGCTACCAGGGCTCGGTCACGTCGACCAAACTCAAGGTCACTGGCATCGACTTGTTTTCCGCCGGCGATTTCATGGGCGGCGAGGGCACTGAATCCCTGGTGTTCTCCGACCCCGCGGACGGCACCTACAAGAAGCTGGTGCTCAAGAGCAACAAGCTGGTGGGGGCCTGCATCTACGGTGACACCCTGGACGGCGCCTGGTACTTCAACCTGCTGCGCGAAGGCACCGACATCAGCCAGTTCCGCAAGACCCTCCTGTTTGGTCAGCACAACCTGGGCGACTCCGGCCACGGCCCCACCGAGCGCGTGGCTGCCCTGCCCGACTCCGCCGAGATCTGCGGCTGCAATGGCGTGTGCAAGGGCCAGATCATCAAGACAATCCGCGCTAACAAGCTGTTCACCCTGGACGAGGTGCGCAGCTATACCAAGGCGTCCTCTTCGTGCGGATCCTGCACCGGGCTGGTGGAGGCCGTGCTGGCTCACACCGTCGGCGGCGACTACTCGGCGGCACCAAGCAAGAAGCCGCTGTGCGCCTGCACCGACCACAGCCACGACGAAGTCATTGCCACCATCCGCGACAACGAACTCAAGTCCATGGGCGCGGTGTTCAACTTCATGGAATGGAAGACCCCGGACGGCTGCGCCACCTGCCGCCCCGCCCTCAACTACTACCTGTTGGCGCGCTGGCCGGCGGAATACAAGGACGACGTCCAGTCACGCTTCATCAACGAACGTGCTCACGGCAACATCCAGAAAGACGGCAGCTTTTCGGTCGTGCCGCGCATGTGGGGCGGGCTCACCAACCCCGGTGAACTGCGCGCCATCGCCGACGTGGCCGAAAAGTTCAAGGTGCCGGAAGTAAAGGTCACCGGCGGCCAACGCATCGACCTGTTCGGAATCAGGAAGGAAGATCTGCCGGCGGTGTGGAAAGACCTTTCCGACGCCGGCTTCGTCTCTGGCCATGCCTACGGCAAGGCGCTGCGCACGGTGAAGACCTGCGTCGGCAGCCAGTGGTGCCGGTTCGGCACGCAAGACTCGACGGGTCTCGGAGTCAAGCTGGAACAACTCACCTGGGGTTCCTGGATGCCGCACAAGTTCAAGCTCGCGGTTTCCGGCTGCCCGAGGAACTGTGCCGAGGCCACCATCAAGGATTTCGGCGTGGTCTGCGTGGACTCCGGCTACGAGCTGCATGTGGGCGGCAACGGCGGCATCAAGGTGCGCGTTACCGACCTGCTGTGCAAGGTGGAGACCGAGGCCCAGGTCCTGGAATATTGCGGCGCCTTCATCGAGCTCTACCGCGAAGAGGGCCACTACCTGGAGCGCACCGCGCCCTGGGTTGAGCGGGTCGGCCTCAGCCATATCAAACAACATGTTGTCGATGACGCCGCAAGCCGTACCGAACTGTTCGGCCGATTCACGTTCAGCCAGCAATTTGTCCAGATCGATCCCTGGAAGGAGCGGGCCGATGGCAAGGAAGCGCGGGAATATCAGCCAATAAGAATTGCAGTTCGGAATTCGGAGAAGGGCGGGGAGAGGCCCAATTCCTTATCCGCCTATCTCGCTCAATTCTCCACTGCCAACGAGTGAAGGAATTGACCATGTCGGATTGGACGGAAATCGTGAAGTTCGAGGACATTCCCCGCCAGGGCTCACGCGTGATCGAGTTCGATACGGCGCGCGTCGCCGTGTTCCGCACCGCTGCGGATGAAGTCTTCGCGGTCAGGGACCAATGCCCGCATCGCGGCGGTCCGCTGTCGCAAGGCATCGTGCACGGCGGCAAGGTCACCTGCCCGCTGCACAACTGGAAGATCGACCTCGCCACCGGAGAGGCGACGCTGCCGGACAAGGGCTGCGTGCGCACCTATGCGACCAAGGTCGAAGCCGGCTGCGTCTTCCTGAAGCTGGCTTAACGATCATGGCGATGAGGGCCGTCCCGAATCATGATCGTCGTGCGCACCATGATCGTTCCCCTCACCCCGGCCCCGCTCCGCGCCCCGCGGTTGGCGTTGCATCGCCAACCGGCTGCGAAGGCGGAAAGCAGTGCTTTCAGAATTCCCTTCTCGCCCCGCAAGCGGGCGAGGGGGTCTGCAGTGTCGCTGCGCGACGTTTACGTTAAGGAATCGGCCCATGCTGTTCGGACGCCGCAAGAAGAACCCGATCAAGATCGTCGACAAGGGCGTGGTGGAATGGAAATATGCCGCCTGCGGCTACTGTTCCACCGGCTGCTCCATTGAGGTCGGCATGAACATAGACGGCAAGCCGGTCGCCTCGCGCGGCGTGGCCGATGCTGACGTCAATCGGGGCAAGCTGTGCCTGAAGGGGATCTTCGAACATGAGCTGTTCACTTCGGCGGGACGCGGTATCCAGCCGCTGCTGCGCGATCACTGGCACGACGAATGGGCTTCCGCGAACTGGGATCACGCGCTGGACACGCTGCACGATGAAATCAAGCGTATCCAGGCCAAGTACGGCCGCGATTCCTTCGCCATCATTTCCACCGGCCAGTTGCTTAGCGAGGAGTTCTACACCCTGGGCAAGCTGAACCGCGGCCTGATCGGCACCAACAACTACGACGGCAACACCACCCTGTGCATGTCGTCCGCCGTATCCGGCTACAAGCGCAGCTTTGGCTCCGATGGCCCGCCCGGCTGCTATGAGGACTTCGAGCACACAGACTGTCTGATCGCATGGGGCTCCAATCTGCCGGAGCAGCACCCCATCATCTATTGGCGGATGAAGGAGGCGCAGGAGAAACGCGGCTTCCCGCTCATCGTGGTGGACCCGCGCGTCACCATGCTGGCGCAGAACGCGCACCTGCACCTGGCGATTACGCCGGGTACGGACGTGGTGCTGATGAACGCCATGATGCACGTCATCTTCAAGGAGGGCCTGGAGGACAAGCGCTATATTGAAGCCAATACCACGGGCCAAGAAGCCCTGCGTGCCGAGGTGGAAAAGTTCGACCCGGTGACGGCCGCCAAGATCTGCGGCATCGACGAGGACACCATACGCGTGGTGGCGCGCACCTTCGCCAAGGCCGGGGCGGCGATGCAGATCTGGACCATGGGCATCAACCAGTCCACCCACGGCTCCGACGGCGTGGTGGGCATCAACAATCTGGCGCTCATCACCGGCAACATCGGCAAGCCCGGCGGCACGTCGCTCTCCATTACCGGCCAGTGCAATGCCATGGGCACGCGCGAGTGGTCATCCTGTTCCGGCCTGCCCAACTACCGAGCGCTGGAAAACCCCGAGCACCGCAAAGATGTGGCGAAATTCTGGAATGTCGACCCGGAGTTCTTCCCCAAGCAGCGCGGCATGTACCAGACCGACATCTATCAGGCGATGGAAGCCGGCCAGATCAAGGGCCTGTGGCTGATCGCCACCAACCCCATGTCGTCGCTGCCCAACACCGCGCGCATCCGCAAGGCAATGGAGCAACTGGAATTCTGCTGTGTGCAGGACTGCTACCAGGACACCGAGAGCGCCCAGTACGCCCACGTCTACCTGCCCGCCGGCACCTGGGCGGAAAAGAAAGGCGTGATGACCAACACCGAGCGGCGTGTCAACCTGGTCAAGCCAGTGACGCCGCCACCCGGCAACGCCAAGTCCGACCTTTGGATATTCAACCGGGTGGCGGAACGGTTCAACGAAGAAGCCAAGTTGAGGTTCCCGGAGACGGCCGCCGAGATCTTCCTTGAAATGGGCGAGTTGTCAAAAGGCCGGCTGGCCGACATCTCCGGCATGAGCCACGCGTTGCTGGAAAAATGCCGCGGCGTGCAATGGCCCTACACCGCGGACCAAGCCTCACGCGCCGAGGCGCCCCCCAAGGGAGGGAAACGCCTGTACACGGTGGATGGCACGTTTAGCCACCCGGACGGCCGCGCCAGGTTGATCCCTCTGCCCTTCATCGACAACAACGAAGTCCCGGACGAGATGTTTCCCATCTGGCTCAATACCGGCCGCCTGATCGAGCACTGGCACGGACGGACCAAGACCGGAAAGATCGGCAACAACAACAAGTTCAGCCCCATCCCGTTCATCGAGATCAATCCCGATCTGGCAGCGGAACTGGGTATCCGGCGCGGCGAGTACATACGCATGGTGTCGCGCCGCGGCGACGCGGTGGCGATGGCCACGCCGACCCAGCGGGTGCCGATGAATATGGTGTTCCTGCCGTTCCACTTCTACGACTGCGCCAACCGGCTGACCCTGGGCCTGCTCGACCCCCACTCGCGCCAGCCCGCATACAAACAGTCCGCCATCCGCATCGAGCGCATCGCCGATCAAATGGCGGCGGCGAAGCTGTCCATGGAAATGAGAAAATTCTGA
Organism: Thiobacillaceae bacterium; assembly: GCA_049592895.1. Taxonomy (GTDB): domain Bacteria; phylum Pseudomonadota; class Gammaproteobacteria; order Burkholderiales; family Thiobacillaceae; genus DASQBT01. The sequence goes on from JBAWGM010000163.1 coordinate 7,183, forward strand.
TGAAACTTCTCAACAACGCATCGTTCTCTCCGTTGACCAAAGGCAGGCAGAAGGGGTTCCTGCAGCCCTGGTCAGAGTCGTCGTCGCAAGCCTCAGCCGCCCCTGCTTTGCCCCCTAAACCCGCAATTTTCCCCGTCCGTCCCGACGAGCCCGCTTATGCGCTGCTGCATGATCCGAGCAGCCGGTCGCACAACCGCTATGGCACGCCGATCGAGACTGTGCCGGAAGGCCATGCATTGCGAGGTCTGAGCCTGAATATCAATGGCGATGCGGCTAT
>JBAWGM010000164.1:0-2631 GCA_049592895.1 Thiobacillaceae bacterium
TCTCGCAGCAACCCTTCGGGACGGACCGATTCGGGCGCATCCCTTTGTCGCGAGCCGCTTGCAGTGGCCGGCACTGCGGCGCGCCTCGCTTCGCGGGCTGCATCCCGAATCGGCCTCGTCGCAGGCGTGAAAATAGCGCGACCGGCTCAAAACGCCGCCTGCTCGAAACCGCTGACGGCAAGGTGACGCCGGTATTCATCATCATCGTGACGGCGCGGCCGGTGCTAACGCTCCGGCAGGCTCCTCAACTGCCGCGATCCAGGCGCTTCTTGTGTTTCGCCACCGTTTCCGAAACCTGGGAGATAATTTCGGAGGCGGCTCGAATGATGTGATTGGGGGTGAATCCAGCGCGCGTCATCTCCCGGAAGAAGGACTTGGCGAGAATCTTCGCCATGCTGTCGGCGTCGTGGGCAGGATCGAACGCCATGCCGGTGGCGCTTTCCGTGGCCTGTTCAACGAGCGCGTGCTGTACAAAGCGTGACCGGAGCACGTTCCGCAGCTGGATCGCCTGCACCGTGCGGGCAGCGAATCCCCCGACCACCTCGAACAGCGCCAGGTCCTCTTCCGAGAACGGACCACCGCTCGCCTTGCCAGACGCGTTGACCACCCCGATGATGTGCCCGGAAACCGTGAGTGGCGCGACCATGAGACTGGGTGGACCCTCGCCTCTTCGGCGCGCGTGCACGGCGACCTGGGAGCGATGAACGTCCTTCACCAGAAGCGCCTGACCGTGGGCCAAGACCTGACCGGAGATGCCTTCGCCGGCACCGACTTCCTGTTTCCACGCATCGGACGGAGGTTCGTCGCTCGCCGCCGCAAGCCGCAGCTTGGGCGCCGCCGGATCGCCCGCGGACAGGAGCATGACCGAAACCCGGGCAGCCCCGAGGATGCGCGCGGCGATAGTAGTCACCGACTTGAGGTTTTCCTCCAGTGTCCCCTCGGTCTCGAGAAAGTCCGAGAGGTCATGGACGCGGGAGAGAGGGAGTTTGCTGGTCACGCGGCAATTATCCTCCGGAATGGCTTGCCACGGATGCGCTGTCCTTGCCTTCGACAATGGATCGCTCGGCTAACACCTCGAAACGGAAATTGAAGCCATCGGCTGCCGTCCGACAGCAAACGAATCGTTAAGCCGCCATTGGCTTGTGGGAGGGGCCGTCAGGTGCTTGGCATTGCGGTCAACAGCAAGCGACGTTCCAGCGATTGTCTGTGTCGCTCGACCGCGTGCGATAGCATGCTTGCCGACCATCATCGTCTCATGAACCCCCACGGCCAAGCGGGGGCGTTTTGTGAAGGCATCGGCTCCGATATCAGGGTGGAAATGAGCCCAACCATTTCCGCGCTATCCCAATCCATGGGCCCGACACGGCTGAAGCGAATGCGCCCCAACTTGTCCACCAGGAAACTGGCCGGCACCATCATCCCCCCCCACGCATGCAAATTGTGACCGCCTTCATCCAGGCCGATGGGAAAGCTGGGGTGTGTCTGGCGGATGTAACCCTGAAGCCAATTCAATGAGTCATTGGTATTAACCGCCAACACGATGAAAGGGCTGCGCCCCATGGTCCTGGCTAGGCGATTCATGGACGGCATCTCCATCAGACAGGGTGGGCACCAGGAAGCCCAAAAGTTGACCAAGACCACGCGGCCACGCAATTGGGAAAGATCCGCCACGCCTCCGGTTGCGATGGGTACCACCAGGGACGGGGCGGGGCGTACGGAATCGGACTGTACGCCTATGGCCTGGGCCGGCAGAGACAGGGCCCAGAGAAGGGTCACGACAAGCATGCGCATCATCGCGGATGGGTCTCCAAGTGAATCTTCATACAGCCTGGGTCAAGAACGTTTGCCTGCGCCGCAGTTCAAGGATTTGGCCCAGGGTAATTGGTCGGCTTGCAGATCAATATCGTCAATGTTTTGGCGCGTTTCGCAATTGTGCCTGTGCCTCCGACATATCGCCCGTTTATTTTAGTCGAAGATCGGGGCATGGCCTTGCGGAGGTGACACAATACGAAGATCGAGGCCGTTGCATGGTTTCTGTTGATGGCAGTGGAAGCCGTTGTTATGTGATCTCGCTGTATGGTTCCGGATCAGTTATCAGTCATACGACAGCCGCCCGACAAGAACGCGGTGTCGAGCAACCAGGCGTAGTGATTCGCTTTATCCCGCGTCGGGCTGCTGGGAAGCGAATCCTCTCAAGTTCAGCATCGTTCCGGGCAAGACATTGGACCTTCGAACAATGTGCATCCAGGAGCAAGACTGTGGCCATAGTAGCTGGTATGGCCGGGGTGCGGTGTCGTCAGCCAGACGCCTTTTTCAGCATTGGTGCAGCGGGGCGCTTGGCAGCTAAGGGTTTGCCCGACGCCTTTCAGGTACGCTCTTCGGACGCGCCTCCGACAGCAATGCCGGCCGCGACTTCTTTGGAATGGCCGGGCCGACACGGGGCTTACGGCCGCTGCGTAAGCATTTTCACGTTGGCTCACAATGGCATCCTTTATAAGCGGAAGACAGGAGCAGTATTCTATGTCTGCCAATTTACGGAATGGTTCACGATACCGAGATCCCGCGCATCAGGCTTCGCGCAAGTTGGCCTGACTGACACTTTCGCCGTCTTCCACCCGCAATGACCAGAAC
>JBAWGM010000165.1:0-2474 GCA_049592895.1 Thiobacillaceae bacterium
CACATCGAGGCCTGCCAGGGCGCGCAGCGTCGGAATGACGTTGATTTCATGGAGGTCGGGGAGCGCGTCGGGCGCGGTCGTCAGCCCGGTCCAAGGCGCCAGAAATATCAACTCATCACGGGTCGCCCGGCACTGCCGGGCCAGTGCCCCTGCCCACCAGCCCGCCTGATTCGCGCCTTCATTGCCCAGGTCTCCGGCAACCTGCTCAGCGGCTTGCAGCAGCCGGTCGAGCAAGGCTCGTGCAGCGGCAAGCGAAGCCGGCTGGTCCTCGGATGCCGATTCGAGGTCCTTGCGGAAGCGCTCCAGCGCGGCCGGAACGAGGTCGCCTGCGGCCTCCTCGACTATTCCCAGGATATCGGCCAGTCCATCCAGCCAGCGAGGCCCCAGGATCGTACGGTCAAGCAGCGCGAGCAGGCCTTGGCGCAGGGTCAAGAGATGGCCCGCCAGGTTGCCGCTATCGACGGTGGAGATATAGGCCGGGTGCAGCGGCTGCAGCGACTGCGTGTCGTACCAATTGTAGAAATGGCCGCGATAGCTCGCGAGGCGCGCCATCGTCTTCAGTGTAAGGGCCGTACGCTCGATCAATTGCCCGGCTGGAATGTAGCCGAAGTCGTTCGCGGACAGATTCGCCAGCAGCGCCAGTCCAATATTGGTTGGCGAGGTGCGATGGGCCAGCGTGGCGGTACGATATTCCTGGTAGTTGTCCGGTGGAAGCCAGTGGTCCTCCGGGCCGACAAAGTTCTCGAAGAATGCCCAGGTCTTGCGCGCGATGCGGCCAAGAAAACGGACCTGGTCGGCGCTCAGACGGGCCTCGCGGCGGGTCAGCGGCAGGCTGATCCACCAGGCTGCTGCGGGGGAGGCCAACCACAGTAGCAGGATGGGGCCGGCCACGATTAGCGCGTTCGGATTGAACGCCCCAAGGTAGATGGCCGTACCGGCGGCGAGCAGGGGGGCAAACCACATGGAGCGAAATGACGAGGCGAGGTCGGTGCGGCTCGGCTGCTCCTCGTCGCTGGAGGGATTCCATTCCAGCAACCGCTTGTGCGTGACCAACAGGCGCCCGAGCGTGCGCAGGATCGCGTCGAGGCTGTAATACGCCTCATGGGGCAGCGTCATCAGCGCGAAGGCCGTCTGAGCGAAACGCTGGCTGGCAGCATGCGCGGCAGCCGCGAGATGCTGACCGGTACGCATGTCGCGCGGTTTTCGCAGAGTGTCCAGCAAGGTGGCCAATGCGGGCGGGATCAGGTATGTGCAGAGCACCGCCACAGTCCAGAACCAAGCCGACGACAACGTCGTCCAGCCCAGCAGCAGAAGCAGCGTCAAGCTTGCCGGCGCCAGGCTGCGGCGCAGGTTGTCGAACAGCTTCCAGCGCGACAGCGCGGAGATCGGGTTTTGGTGGCGGCGCGCGTCGGGGCCCGGCGCCCACGGCAGCAGCCAGCCCGCGACCTGCCAATCGCCACGGATCCAACGATGGCGCCGGTCGACATCGGAGCCGTAGCGCGGCGGGTATTCCTCGTACAACTGAACGTCGCTTAACAGCCCGGCGCGGGCGTAACAGCCTTCCAATAGGTCGTGGCTGAGAATCCGGTTGTCTGGGAATCGTCCCTTGAGAGCCTGTCCGAACGCATCGACGTCGTATATGCCCTTGCCGATAAACGAGCCCTCATGGAACGCGTCCTGGTAGACGTCCGAGACGGCACGGGTATAGGGGTCGATCCCTGTTTCGCCGCCGTACAGGCGCGCATAGCGCGACTCATTGGTGCCGGGCAGGCTTACGCTTACGCGCGGCTGCAGAATGCCGTAGCCCGCACGGACCCGCTGCTGGACCGCATCGTAGACCGGACGGTTAAGCGGGTGCGCCATGGTGCCAACGAATTGGCGCGCAGCGTCGCGCGGCAGTTGAGTATCCGTGTCCAGCGTGATCACGTATTTCACGCCGGCGAGCACCTCCGTCGCTCCGACCAAGAGCGAGAAGGCATCGCTGCCGCCCTCGCGCAACAAGCGGTTCAGGTCCGAAAGCTTGCCGCGCTTGCGCTCGTAACCCATCCAGATCCGGTCATGGGCATTCCAGCGGCGCGGACGATGAAACAGGAAGAAGATATCGTTTCTGCCGCCCGAGTATTGCGCATTCAGGGCTTCGATCCGCTCCTGGGCCAGTTGCAGCAAGGCCGCGTCCCCAGGCAAGGTTTCCTCGGCTGCGTCACGATAGTCGGTCAACAGGCCGCAGTGCAGATGGGTGTCGCGATTCGCCAGGAATCGGACTTCCAGCGCCTCGACCAGACTCTCGATGTTGCGCGGGCTGCTGAGCATGGTCGGAATCACGACCAGGGCGCGCAAGTTCGGTGGGATGCCCGCGGACAAGTCCATGCGTGGCAGCGTATGGGGCGAGGCCAGCAGAGTCACGAGCCGGTTCACCAGCGCGACAGCGATTTGGCTGGCGCCCAGCAGCGCAAGGATTGCCACCAGCGCAAGCG
>JBAWGM010000166.1:0-6245 GCA_049592895.1 Thiobacillaceae bacterium
ACAAAATATAGTCGCGAAAGTGCGGGTCGTTTTGCAACTTGGCCTGTTCGCCAAATACTGGCCGGTGGCCCGCATCATCTTTATGGAACAGACGCGTCAGGCGCAAGGCCAATTCGTCGGCGATTTCACGGATGGAAAGGAGCTTGCCGGAGTTGGTCGGGCACTCGACCTTGAATTCTTCGCCGTAATAATCCGCGAAGCGGCGTAGCGAAGTGACTAACAAATAATTGACGGGAAACCAGATGGGGCCACGCCAATTGGAATTGCCACCAAACCGTCCGGATTCCGATTCTGCCGGCTGATATTTCACGTGCAGCGGATGAGTCCGGTACGAAAACACGTAGGGATTATCCAGGTGCACTCGCGAAAGGGAGCGTATGCCGTAGTCCGAGAGGAATTCGGTTTCGTCCAGCATGCGTTGCAGCAGTCGTTTCATCCGATGGCCGCGCAGGAGCGACAACAGGCGGCGGTTGCCCCGCCCCGGCTCCTGCCAATGCGAAACCAGTGCAGCCAATTCCGGACGGTACTTCATAAACCATTCCAAGCGCTGCTTGAAATCCGGCAGCTTGTCCAGCAGCTCCGGCTCAATGATTTCCACGGCGAAGAGCGGTATCAATCCGACCATGGATCGCACCTTGAGCGGCACCATTTGCCCGTCCGGAAAGCGCAGCACATCATAGAAGAACTGGTCGTCTTCGTCCCACAGGCCGATGCCCTGATCGCCGATATTATTCATCGCTTTCGCAATGTAGAGAAAATGCTCGAAGAACTTGGTGGCGATGTCTTCGTAGACGTGGTTGTACTGCGCCAGCTCCAGTGCAATTCGCATGAGATTCAGCGAGTACATCGCCATCCAGCCAGTGCAATCGGCCTGATTGATATAGCCGCCCGTCGGCAGCGGAATGCTTCGATCGAACACCCCGATGTTGTCCAGACCCAGAAACCCGCCCTGAAAGACATTATGTCCCTCGGCATCCTTGCGGTTCACCCACCAGGTGAAGTTGAGAAGCAGCTTGTGGAGGATTCGTTCCAGGAACGCGGTATCGCCGATGCCGCCATTGGCCTCGCGCTCCGCCTTGTACACTTCCCACGCTGCCCAGGCATGCACCGGCGGATTGGCGTCACCGAATGCCCACTCGTAGGCGGGGATCTGCCCGTTCGGGTGCATATACCATTCGCGGGTCATGAGAATCAGTTGATCCTTGGCAAACGCCGGATCGATCATGGCCAGAGGGATGCAGTGGAAAGCCAGATCCCATGCTGCGTACCAGGGATACTCCCACTTGTCGGGCATGGAGATGATGTCGGCGTTGTTGAGATGGCGCCAGTCGCTGTTGCGTCCGTGCTGCCGCTCCAGCGGCATGGTGGGGTCGCCTTTCAGCCAGTAGGAAATATCGAAATGGTAGAACTGCTTGCTCCAGATCATTCCGGCAAAGGCTTGGCGCTGGATCAGCTTTGCATCGTCATCCATGAGATCGGTCTGCAATTCAGCGTAATATGCATCGGCTTCCGTACGGCGCAAATTCACGATGGCGTCAAAATCCACAAACGCGGGCTGGCTCGGCACCTTGCTCAGGCGCACGCGGACTTCGACTTTTCCGTGGGCAGGCACACTAAAGCTGAAATGCCCCGCAGCCTTGGTTCCGGTTTGTTGTGAATTGACTGCATGGTGATTGCCATGAATCACGTATTCATGGAATGCATCCTTGCAATAACCCTTGTTCGGGCTTCCATACAAGCGTTGCACGTTGGTCTCGTTATCGCAGAACAGCAGGCTGGGGGCACCGTCGAGATAGCAGTAATAGGTACCCAGCTTGGGATGCTGGATGACAATGCACCCCTGTTCGGCAGCTGACATTTCCGGCTTGGCCGTTTGATGCTCCCAGGACCATTCGTTCCTGAACCAGCTCTGCGGCAGGATATGAAGGGGGACATCCTCAGGGCCACGATTGTGTGCGGTGATGAGCAGCAGAATATCGTGGACGCTATTCTTGGCATATTCCACAAACACATCGAAGTAACGATCCGCATCGAACACGCCGGTGTCGATTAATTCAAACTCCGGCATTTCCTTGCCGCGCCGCCGATTCTCTTCCACCAGCCGAGCGTAAGGAAATTCGTGCTGTGGATACTTGTACAGCATCTTCAGATAGGAGTGGGTCGGCGTTGCGTCCAGGTAGTAATAAAGCTCCTTGACGTCCTCCCCGTGGTTGCCTTCCCTATTGGTCAGACCGAACAAGCGCTCCTTGAGGATGGGGTCGAGCCCGTTCCACAGCGCCACAGACAGGCAAAGGTGCTGGTACTTGTCGCTGATGCCGGCTATGCCATCCTCACCCCAGCGGTATGCGCGGCTGCGGGCATGGTCATGGCTGAAATAGTCCCAAGCTTCGCCATCCGGGCTGTAATCTTCCCGCACGGTTCCCCACTGGCGCTCACTCAGGTAAGGTCCCCACCGCCGCCATTCCGGTTCACCGTTGCTCTGTGCGATCACGCGCTTCTTTTCCTCGCTGACGCGAGTTGCCGTTTGTTTCCGATTCAGTTTGTATCCGGCGGATGCTACGGTCATATTACTTGCTCTCTTGGATGCCTAGTGCCGACTAGAATACGCCCCCTGAAATGAAAGAGATTTTCTCAGGGGGCATTCAGTTGTGCTTGCTGCACTGCGGCCCATTGCCCCCTGCGCCCAAGGCGTAATTAATTGAATTTGTCCGGGAACTGCTTGGCGGTCTCTCCATTAATACAAAAAAATGGTGCGTAGACCGAGCATAAGCACCTGATCCAATTGGAATATGTATCAAGCCAGTCTGCTTCCGGGCGTTATAGGCGGCTGATGAGTGACCGGATTTGGCCCAGACCGTGTAAAAACGTAATCATTGTCTATCCTAAACCAACGCGGTGTATTGGGAGAGTCGGGTGAAGCGATTTGTTCAAGGCGAGAGTCGAACCCAGAGCACCTTGTTACCGGAAAGCCTGGACGACTACGTTTCTGATACCAACCCGGTTCGGGTCGTTGATGTCTTCGTCGATGAACTGGATCTAGGCAGGCTGGGATTTGAAGGCGTCGATCCGGCGGAGACAGGAAGACCTTCGTATCACCCGGCGGTGCTGCTCAAGATCTACATCTATGGTTACCTCAACCGGCTTCAATCGAGTCGGCGCCTGGAGCGGGAAGCGCAACGCAATGTGGAACTGATGTGGCTGACCGGGCGACTCGCGCCCGACTTCAAGACCATCGCCAACTTCCGCAAAGACAACGGCAAAGCCATCCGCAACGTGTGCCGGCAGTTCGTGGTGTTGTGCCAGCAGCTTGGTTTGTTCACGGAAGCGCTGGTGGCCATCGACGGGAGCAAGTTCAAGGCGGTCAACAACCGCGATCGCAACTTCACCAGTGCCAAGCTGAAGCGGCGGATGGAAGAGATTGAATCGAGCATCAACCGTTATCTCACGGATCTGGATACGGCCGACCGGCAAGAGCCGGCCACGGCGCAAGCCAGGCCCGAGCGGTTACAGGACAAGATTGCTGCCCTCAAGAGCCAGATGCAGAAACTTCAGGAAATCGAAGTCCGGCTCAATGCGACACCCGACAAGCAGATTTCCCTGACTGATCCGGATGCCCGCTCGATGAAGACGCGTGGCACCGGAATCGTTGGCTACAACGTCCAGACCGCGGTTGATACGAAGCATCACCTGATTGTGGCGCATGAGGTCACCAACGTCGGATCAGACCGGGATCAACTCACCACTATGGCCAAGAAAGCCCGCGCCGCAATAGGCACGAAGGGAATCACGGTGGTTGCGGATCGGGGTTACTTCAAGAGCGAGGAGATCCTTGCCTGCCATGTAGCGGGAATCACTCCAATCGTTCCGAAGTCGACCACCTCGGGTGCCAAAGCGGATGGACGATTCGACCGCGCTGACTTTATTTACGACGCGCAGAAGAATGAATACCGCTGCCCGGCCGGGCAACATCTGGTGTGGCGGTACGCAAGTCTTCAGGATGGCTTGATGCAACACCGTTATTGGAGTTCGAACTGCCCGCAGTGTGCCATCAAGGAGAAATGCACCCCAGGGGAGCAGCGCCGCGTGACTCGCTGGGAGAACGAAGAGGTCCTGGAGGCCATGCAAGCCCGCCTGGATGAGAGGCCAGACAGCATGCGCCTTCGACGCCAGACGGTGGAGCACCCCTTCGGGACGATCAAGCTATGGATGGGGAGTGCCCATTTCCTGACCAAGACGTTGGCACGCGTTAGTACGGAAATGAGTCTCCATGTCCTCGCCCACAACCTGAAGCGTGTGATGAAGTTACTGGGAGCCGGTGTCCTGATAAGGGCGATGATGGCCTGAGGCCATTTGTCGCCTAACTTGCGCCTATTCCACGGCCGCCCAGACACCCTTCCGAAAGAGATCTGCAGAAAACAGGCTGGAGGATTTGCGAACGTCCCAGCAAATATTTAACGTTGGGAAAAGGACCATCGATGCGTGAAATCCCCGACTGGGAACCCCAATGCGTTTTTACACGGTCTGGGCCGATCGCGGACAACGTGGCCAACAAACTCGATTAAGCTGCGTTGCCATGAAGTACCACAATTTGCGCACCCGCTGCGAGCTCATCCAATTAGTCAGACCAGGGCTGCATCATGCGAATGCGCTTCTCGAGGTATTCCGGCCGGTTGTATGCGCCACGTATTTTCTTGCATTCGCAATACGCTAACTGGCGCTCGGCCACGTTCCGATTGGCGGAAGCGGTGAGATTCGAACTCACGGACGGTTGCCCGTCGCCGGTTTTCAAGACCGGTGCCTTAAACCGCTCGGCCACGCTTCCATATGCCGGTTTTAGTTCCGGCCGCTTCGCTTAACCCGCGCTTCGCCCAGGTTACCTTTCACTAGTGCAGTCGCTTTGCTCCTTGGCACCAAGACCGGTGCATTCAACCACTCTGCCACACCTCCGTACGCGCTTGGGGTATCAACCCTGCCGGTTTTAGCTCCGGCCGTCGCTTTGCGCCTTAACTTGCTATCGCAAGTTAGCCTTCGCTAGTGCAGTCGCTGCGCTCCCTGGCACCAAGACCGGTGCATTCAACCACTCTGCCACGCGTCCGGGAAGGTTTGAATTATGCAGGTTTTAGCCACGGCCCCACTGCGCGTTTAACCTGCTTGTTGGCCTGTTCAAGCGCACCATGCCCTCGCGGTTCAGCGACAGGCGGATTTTATACGCGGCAGGCCATGTCGTCGATGCCGGAGGCACAGCGGTGAAGCGACGGGCTGATAGTTCATTCTTTCCGCAGCGGCTGTCATTAATTCGTCGATCCTGTGCGGCCGCATGGCTTCTGCAGGCCGTAATCAGCCGCAAAGCCAAGGAATTGCGGTGTCACGCCGGGGCCGCCGAAGAGGCATGGATGTTGCAGATTCAAGCGTATGTTCAACCCAATTGCATGCCATGCCTGAACTATTTGAAATGCTGAAATTCATCGCCCGCCGGCGCTCAGCCTCCGGCAGGAAGGGCCTGAATGCTTACAAGTCCGCCGCGCGAACGCAGTCGGCCGAGCCCAAGCCGTCAGATTACGAAGCACACCATGCCCTGGTGGATGGGTTGGAGCGATTCAACGCGGCACTGGACGCGGCATCGCTGGGGCGCATCAGGGCATTGCGCGCGCTGGAGCAGGAAGGTCTGCCGCTGCAGGCTAAGGTGGTCGAGCAATATCTGCGCAATCAGGAGACCCTCAAGTCGGCCAGGCAGGCCTTGTGGCGCGAGTGCCATCTGTTCTGGACGCAACTGGCGATGGCGCATGTGAATCTGCTCAAGCAGTTGGTCAAGGGGTCCGCCAGGAACATGCTCAAGCCCTGCCTGCCGCTTCTCGCGATGAAGAGTATCCGTTATACCGCGCTGAGCTTTCGCTGGGGCTATCACCAGGGACAAATGCCCACCCTGTTTGGCTGGCGCCGCCTGAACAGGATGTACCGCCTGGCCGAGCGGGCCGAGGTGGCCGACATGGAACTTGAGGAACATGGGCAGAAGACCAGTTGCGCACGCGAATACAGCTTGGCCTTGCTGCTGGATCTGGCCCATCCGGTAGGATTGAAGCCGGGCGAAATCGAACTGGCGGCAGCCATACTGGAAAACCTTCCCGCGCTTCCTCTGCCGTCCACGCGCTTTTCCCAGGATGAACATACTCACGCGGTAAATCTGGCCGCAAGCGAGGGGGCGTTCAAGCTGGATCCTGGTTGGGCGCCGGGCACACGTTTGCGCT
>JBAWGM010000167.1:0-2119 GCA_049592895.1 Thiobacillaceae bacterium
AGAGGCTCTGGAAACGGCGGGCGGGATTGCAACCGCGCTGCCGCTATTGAATGCCGAGATATTCCCCGTCATCAACGGCGACATCTTTTGCGATTACGATTTTTCCAAATTGCCGCAAGCAATCGAAGTGATCAGGCGAACCTGCCTGTTGGGCTACCTGGTACTGGTCGATAATCCGCCGCATCATCCGCAAGGCGACTTTGTGTTGAACGAAGGCCGGGTGAGCGACAAAGGCTCGCTTCCAACTCTTCACTCCTCGCCCCTCACTTTCTCCGGCATCGGCGTCTATCACCGTGACATGTTCGCCCGCGCCGAGGCGGGAAAAAAGGCGCCGCTTGCGCCCTTGTTGCGCGCCGCCATGGCACTAGGGAAAGTGGGCGGCGAGCATTACACTGGGCGCTGGGTCGATGTCGGTACACCGGAGCGTTTGCGGGAACTGGATCGGATCGTTACCGGACAAATGTGCTAAATGAATAGCCAAATCAATATCGACCGGCGTGCCCGCCTTGCCGACCAGCTGCAAGAAGGCGTGGCCATCCTTGCCAACGGCCCGGAAGTTTTCCGCAATCGGGACAGCCATTATCCCTACCGGTTCGACAGTTATTTCCATTACTTGACCGCATTTCCGGAGCCGGAAGCAGTGTGCGTCGTCATTGCGGGCAATCCACCGCATTCCATCCTGTTTTGCCGGGACAAAGATCCGGAGCGGGAAATCTGGGATGGCTACCGCTACGGCGCCGATGCGGCAAGACAAGCGTTCGGTTTTGAGGAGGCTTATTCCGTCTCCCAACTGGACGAAAAACTGCCGGAGTTGCTGGCCAACCAGCCGCGCCTCGCTTACCTGTTGGGAACGGACGCCGGCTGGGATGGCCGGGTGCTGGGCTGGTTAAATGCGGTTCGCGCCAAATCCCGCGCTGGTGTACGCGCACCGGAAGAGATCGTCGATGTGCGCCGCTGGCTGGATGAAATGCGCCTGATCAAGGATGGCACGGAGCTGGATATCATGCGCCGCGCAGCAGATATCTCTTCCGCCGCTCACCGGCGGGCCATGGCCAAGGCTCGGCCAGGAAGATTCGAATATGAAATCGAAGCGGAGCTTTTGCATGATTTTGTCCGTCACGGCGCACGTCATCCAGCCTACGCTTCCATCGTTGCGGGCGGAGCCAATGCCTGTGTGCTGCACTATGTCGAAAATACCGCGCAGCTCAAGGATGGCGACCTGCTGCTGATCGACGCGGGCTGCGAACTGGAAGGCTATGCCTCGGACATCACCCGTACTTTCCCGGTAAACGGGAAATTCTCTGGCGCGCAACAGGCAGTCTACGAGCTTGTACTACAGGCCCAGCTTGCGGCCATTGAGACTGTCAGGCCTGGCACGCGCTGGAATGAACCCCATGATGCCGCGCTGCGAATTCTGACCCAAGGCATGGTGGATCTGAAGCTGCTGCAGGGCGAGGTGGACGGACTAATCGAGCAGGAAGCCTACAAGCGTTTCTATATGCACCGAACCGGGCACTGGCTGGGCCGCGATGTGCATGATGTGGGCGAGTACAAGCAGCAGGGCGAATGGCGCGAACTGCGGCCCGGCATGGTGCTGACGGTAGAGCCGGGTTTCTACGTCCGGCCAGCCGAGGATGTGCCGGCCGCGTTTCACAATATCGGCATCCGCATCGAGGATGACGTCGCGGTGACCGAATCCGGCCATGAAGTGCTCAGCAGCGCACCCCGAACTGTGGCCGAGATCGAAGCCTGCATGGCGGACAAGTGACACAGAGCGCACGAAGCAGCGGCATGACAGCAAGTTTCTCAGGAGCCTCCATGGAACAACACACGTTCATGCCAAATTCAGCAGATATCGCAATTGTCGGCGCCGGCCCGGTGGGAGCGGTTTGCGCCCTGGCCCTCAAACAGGGTGGGCTGGATCCCCTGGTGCTGGAAGCGCGAACGGCGGATAAGCCCTTGCACGACCGGCGTACCCTGGCTCTGTCGCACGGCTCTCGGCAGATTCTGCAACGCTTGGGCGTGTGGGCCTGCCTGCATGAACCTACGCCCATTACCGCCATCCATGTATCGCACAAGGGCGGCTTGGGACGGGCCTTGTTGACGGCCCGCGAAGAGG
>JBAWGM010000168.1:0-3538 GCA_049592895.1 Thiobacillaceae bacterium
AATTGCCTTGTCCGTCAGGGCCGAGCCGCCAAGCTGGCCCAATTCCAGCCGCACCGTGCGATGCTCGACGACCTGCATCGCGGCCGCCACGCGACGGGCTGCGTCCAGCTCGGCGCCATGGCGCTGACCATAATCAAAACTCAATGCGTGGCAGCGGTAGCCCTGGCTCAAGGCAATGGCAAGCGTGGTGGCGGAATCCAGCCCACCCGACAGCAGAACAACTGCGGCCGGTGCAGCCGTCACCTGCCCCGCTCCTCGCCCCAGATTATCTTGTGCAGTTGAACTTGCACGCGCACCGGCGCGCTGTCCTGCAAGACCCACTGGCTCAGCAGTGCGGGTGACAACTGGCCATGCACGGGCGAAAACAACAGCGGGCAGCGGGTGGCCAGGTCATGTCGGCGTATTACCTCCAGCGCCCAGTCATAGTCGTTGCGGTCCTGCAGCACAAACTTGACCTCGTCGTGCGCGGTGAGCAGGACCAGATTCTCCCAACGGTTGCGGGCGGATTCGCCCGAGCCGGGCGGTTTGATGTCGAGGATGCGCGAGACCCTTGGATCCACCGGCGCGATATCGTAAGCACCGCTGGTTTCCAGGGAAACCGAGTAAGCCGAATCACACAGGGCGCGGAGCAGGACGAGGCAGTTTCTTTGCGCCAGGGGCTCCCCGCCTGTCACGCACACATATCGCGTGTCGTATTGGGCCAACTGTTCCAGCAGGCTGTCCTGGGTGCGCGTCTGCCCACCGCTGAAACTGTAAGGGGTATCGCACCAGTTGCAGCGCAGCGGACAACCCGTCAGGCGAATGAATACGGTCGGCAGGCCCATCCGCGTGGTTTCCCCTTGCAGGGACTGAAAAACCTCCGTGACGCGGAGGGCGACGGCTTCTGTCACTGTGGAATTACTTTAGCGTAGCCAAACGCTTGACCGCGATGACAGCGGCATTGGAGTCCCCATGTTTGGCAATGATCTCCTCAAGGGTCTTCCTCGCGCTCGAGGTCTGCCTGAGTTCTTCCTGACATCGGGCAATGTTGAGCAGCGCGTCGGGCACCTTGCCGCTTTGGGGAAATTCGACCAGCAATTTTTGCTGGTGAGCAAGTGCAGTCCTGTAATCACCCATCGCATAATAGGAATACCCGATCCAGTATTGGGCATTTGAGGCCAATGAGCTGGTGGGATAGGCCTTAACAAACCCCTTGAATCCCGCAATCGCCCCCGCATAATTGGCCGCGCGGAACTGGTTGAGTGCGGCTTCATACAGTTTGGACTCAACCAGGGGATCGGCGCTTGCCTGAGCGCTGGAACCGGATGCGGCGGGATTGCCGCCTGCCGGCGCGGTTGACGACGAGTCCTGGCCGGGCGGCGTCTTGCCGGCGGCAACTGAAGCTGCAGGTTCTGGATTCTGCGCAAGTGTTGCCGGAGGCACAGCGGGGGCCGGACGACTTGCAAGTTCGGTCAGCCGATGATCGAGGTCCTGGTACAGATCGGTTTGTCGTTTGCCCTGAACGTCGATCTCGTGAACGTTGAGCTCGGATTGTCCCTTGAGCCTGGCGACTTCTTCTTTAAGGTCTTCCACATCTTTCAGCAGGGAGAGCGGCCCGTGATTCTGCAGCAGCGTTTCCACTTTGCCCAGACGCTGGTCCAGTGCCTGGATCTGGGACTGCAATTGCTGGAACTGCTGCGCGGCAGGCTGGTCCGCCAGCGCCGGAGAACCCAGGCCGGCCAGCAAGCCCAACACCATCCAGCGACGCTTCATGCAGCGGTATTATTCGTCTGAGTAGACAATGTCGGCGCGCCGGTTTTCCGCATAGTCCTGCTCCGTCTCGCCAACGGCACGCGGCTTTTCTTCGCCGAAACTGACCGCTTCCAGTTGTGCTTCACCCACCCCCAGCACGGACAGCGCCTTGCGCACGGCTTCCGCCCTGCGTTGCCCAAGCGCCAGGTTGTATTCCCGGCTGCCGCGGTCATCCGTGTTGCCCTGCAAGGTTACTTTGACGTCCTTGTGTGCGATGAGGTAAGCCGCGTGCGCCTCGATGACCGGGCGGTAATCATCCTTCACCTCAGTGCTGTCGTAATCAAAGTAAATGCTGCGCTTGGACAGCGGGCTGGCGGGGTCCTTGCGCGGATCGGCCGCGCTCGGCTTGGTCTCTACGCTGCCTTCAAGAGGCTTCCCCTCCGTCCCGGCGCCGCTCACGTTATCAGGCGGCAATGCGGTTGTCTCCACGCCCTTGTTGGCGTTGACTCCGGCCGCCGGGACAGCGGTCCCCGGAGCATGGCCAGTCTTGGTGCCTTTGGCCGCCTGATTACGGTCTTCGATGCTTGCGACAGGCCCCGACGAACTGCAGGCAGTCAGCGTCAGGACCATCAGCAGGGGAAGCAGGATGCGGTTCACGTCATTTTCTCCTAGAAGGAATCATTCAAAAGGATTACGGCCCCCACGCCGGCTCGCGGGCATCCGCACCCTCTTCTGAGAGTTGGGCGCGAACCTTGCCGTCTATGCTTACCGTGCCCAGTATCCCCTTGCCGCCGAGCACCGTGGCGTAAAGTATCATCTGGCCGTTGGGCGCGAAACTGGGCGATTCATCGTGCGTGGTGTCGGTCAGCACCCGGCTCTGGCCCGATTCCATTTCCATTACCGCCAGTTGAAACCGGCCGCCGTCGCGATGGATGTACGCCAACAGCTTGCCGTCCGGACTGAGCGCCGGGGATACGTTGTAATTGCCTTCAAACGTAACCCGTTTTGCTTCGCCTCCGTTTGAGCCAATCTTGTAAATCTGTGGCGTGCCGCCGCGGTCGGAAGTGAAATAAATCCATTTCCCGTCGGGCGAAAATACCGGCTCGGTGGAAATGTCGCTGCCCTGGGTCAGCCGAGTCACGCCCGAGCCGTCCAGGCCAATCCGATAAATCTGGGAATTGTCGTCGCGAGTCAGGGTGACCGCCAGATGGCTGCCGTCCGGCGACCAGGCGGGGGCGGAATTGGAGCCTTTGAAGGCCGCCACCGCACGGCGGCTCCCGTCGCCCAGATTCTGCACATAGACCACCGGCTTCTTGTCTTCGAATGAAACATAGGCCAGCCTCGTGCCGTCGGGGGAAAACACCGGAGAGATCAACGGCTCCCTCGAACGGATCACGCTGCGCGGGTTGGCCCCGTCCGCGTCCGCCACCTTCAATTCGAACGCCTTGCCGCGCTTTTGCACATAGACAATGTGGGAGCTGAATGCGCCACGCGAGCCGGTCAGTTTTTCGTAAATGACGTCGGCGATGCGATGCGCGGTCGCGCGCCACTGGTCGACCCCGGCGTTGTAGCTGTAGCCCGCAAGTTGGACCCGCCTGATTGCATCGAGGAGACGGAAGCGGACCTCGAAGCGCCCCCCCGGCAGGCTGATGACTTGCCCGATGGACAGCGCTTCGGCACCCTTGTTTTTCCACAGCTTGTAGTCCACCTGACCGGGTTCGGAAGGCTGCGGCCCGGCGCCGATGTCGATCAGCTTGAACTGGCCGCTGCGCAGCAGATCGTTGCCGATCAGTTCCGACAACGCAGG